>JAOZPL010000156.1 GCA_029932795.1 Candidatus Zixiibacteriota bacterium
ACTCGGGAAGAAAACCCGGCTGTGAACATTACTTGAATTGCGAGTAAAAATGTATAATGGTTGTTGTATGAGACAACTGCTTTTAAGATCATGTCTTGTATTCCTGTTGATTCTGTCTGTCTGGCCCGCAAGTCTGGTCGCCCGGCAGGACTGGGAAACGATGCAGACTCCGCCGCTCGATTCGGCAGAGGCCTGGAATCTGCGGGTATGGCTGGGTTTGGAAAGATCGTCGACATGTCGGGTCATAGTGTCAATTATCGATCAACGCGGGGACACGGCGCGACATTTTCTGAACCGCATGTTACCGTCGGGTTATTACAATTTCTACTGGGACAAGAGGGATGACTCCGGCAATTTCGTTGATAGCGGGACTTACCGCTATCTCGTGGATGACTGCACCGGTGGACGAAGCGGGAGACTGTTTGTTCGGTATAAGAAGTGGGAGCGGCTCAGCAGCCTGTCGATTGACCATTTCGACGAGGATCAGAGCCTTTCGTTTGAGCTTCTTGCAGACTCCGTGATTGTAACGCTGGAGATAGAGAACAGGCGGGGCTTAGCGATTGATCGCCTGATTGTCGATTCACTCATGCACGCGGGAGAGTATCGGTGTACATGGTCACCGGAGAAACGGATTCCATCGGGCATATATACGGTGAAGCTCCGCGTCGGCGATTTTGTGCACAGTGCCAAGGTCAGGTACAAAAGATGAGAAGCTTCATTGTTGGCGTCGGTCTTTTGCTTCTTGTCGGCTGCGGCAAGAAGCAGACAATAATCTATGACCAGCCATCCTTTCCAACAGGGGGGCGGTATGAAATAGCATGGGTCGATCCGGAGCTGGTTTTTTCAGACACGCTGTTCACTCTTATCAGGTCAGATCGAATCGATTCTCTCTACGTTAAGAAACCGGACATGTACGCCAGGGTGGTCCCTTCCATCCGTTTTGACATAAACGAGGATAAGTGCAACGTTGCAGTGAATCTCCTGGACACTCATTTGAGAGTGGTAATACCGCTGTTCGTGCGGCGGTTACCTGCTGGTTACTATAAACTGACTTTCAATCCCGATCGCTTATCCGTCGGGGCAGGTCGATCTGCTTCCCATTATCTGCAGGTTGATTTCTGTGACCGTTCTGTCCGCAAGGCGTTCGTAGTTCGCTAGCCGACGGCCGCATTCTCGGCTCTGGTCGTTGTCCAATAATTGCGCAGACGGGCGCCTACATTCCCGTATTATTCTGCCGATACATGGGGATAAGTCCCGGTGTCGATAAGCCGGATGATTAATTCTACCCTCGAGGTGCAACCATGCCTAACATACTTGTGGTCGAAGATAAGGATTCGATGCGCAATATGCTGACCCAGACCCTTGTCGAGGAAGGCTATCGGGTCGATGCGGCCGAGGATGGCAAAAAAGCCCTCGATCTGGTGCACAACAAGTCTTACGATCTGGTACTGACGGATCTGAAAATGCCGAATGTCGATGGGCTCCGGGTCCTGTCGGAAGTTAAAGAAACAGACACGGACACATCCGTGATACTAATGACCGCCTATGGCACGATAGAGGATGCTGTTGCGGCCATGAAAAGCGGCGCTTATGATTTCATCACCAAACCTTTTGATACCGAGCATCTCTGTGTTTTGATTGGTCGGGCACTGGAAAACCGCCGTCTAGTGGCGGAGAACACGCTGCTTCGGCAAGAATTGTTCGCCGACCAGGGATTCGCCAACATCATTGGCAAGAGTGCGAAAATGATCGAGTTGGGTGATCTGGTGAAAAAGGTCGCCGGTTCCGATGCCTCGGTTCTCTTGCAGGGTGAGTCAGGTACCGGCAAGGAACTACTGGCGCGAGCTATTCATTCTCTGTCGAATCGTAAGGATGGTCCGTATATTGCCATCAACTCTGCAGCTATCCCCCGGGAACTTCTCGAAAACGAATTGTTCGGTTCTGAACGGGGAGCTTTTACGGGTGCTCACGCCCGGAAAATGGGGAAGTTTGAGATTGCCAACGGCGGGACGGTTTTCTTGGATGAAATCGGGGATATGGATGTTGCCCTTCAAGCCAAACTGCTCCGGGTACTGCAACAGAAAAACTTTGAACGTCTGGGGGGGACGAAGACGGTGGATGTCGATGTCCGCGTAATCGCCGCCACCAACATGGACCTGCCGGAACTCATTAGCCAGAAACGATTCCGCGAGGACCTTTATTACCGGCTCTCGGTCTTTCCTCTGAACGTCCCGCCCCTCAGGGAACGGCTGGACGATATCCCGGCTCTTACGGAGTACTTCGTTGACAAATACTGTAAAGAAATGAAGAAGCCGGTCAAATCTCTTACCCGTGAGGCGTTCAGTCTCCTGGAGAAATACCACTGGCCCGGGAATGTCCGAGAACTGGAGAACACTATTGAACGGGCCGTGATCCTGGCTGAAGGCAAGAGAATCACTCCGGAGCATCTGGCTATAAGACTGCGTCGTACCGACGAGATACAGCTTCGTGATGGGGCCGGACTTAAAGAGATTGGCGCCCACGCTCAGGCCCAGGCGGAGAGGGGGACCATCATCCGCGTGCTCAAAGAGGTTCGGGGCAACAAGCGCAAGTGTGCCAGAGTCCTCAAGATTGATTACACGACCCTGTTTGACAAAATAAAAAAATATCAGATAGATGATAAGGATCTTGCGTAGCCAGCCAGTGAACCGGTGGGAATGCGGTTCACTTTTATCATAGAGAAACCGCCCAACCGGGCGGTTTTTTTTATGGGAGTCCATGCGGTTCAGCAACCCGTGGTGCATGCGGCTGAACCTCTGCTGGTCGGTTTCGGAGACTTTTTTATCGCCTTTCGGCGGTACCGCCCCGAGTCGTAGAAATCTGTTGACAGGACAGGATCATCGGTTAATTTATAAAAAATAATCGGTCGGAGATCTCCAGTTGCAAGTTGCAACGGAGAGCACCAAGCTGAATCCCGCTATCGGGTCTTGCTTTGTGTCGACGGGATAGTGAACGGTATGAACGGTTCAATCATCAACAGACACGTGCTGCTTCTCAATCAGAACTACGAGCCTCTTACGGTCTGTTCGGCCCGGCGGGCAATTGTTCTCATGTTCCAGGGGAAAGCGGAGATGATCCAGGCCTCTGACGGCCTGAAAATACGGACAGTAACAAGAAGTTATGCTCTGCCGTCTGTCGTCCGGCTATGGCAGTACCGGCGGGTCCCGTATAAGCGGATAATGCTGACTCGTAAGAACATTATTACCCGCGATGGCCATCGCTGTCAGTACTGCGGCGCAACGAAGGGGCCGATGACTGTAGATCATGTCCTTCCCAAGACTCGCCACGGGGCCGACAGTTGGGAGAATATGGTTTGTGCGTGCATCAAGTGTAACAATAAGAAGGGAGACCGGACTTTGCACGAAGCCGGTATGACCCTTCTTAAGCGGCCGACACGCCCGACCAACATTACTTTCATTCAACGCCATATCGGCATCCCCGATCACCGCTGGCGTCAGTATCTGTTTATGGACTAGGGTAGCGATCAGCCACTTGCCGGGCGCCTTTTTAAAAACTGAATTGTTGCATGCTTGCTTGTTACGTTTGATGAACGTACTGCCTGTGACGGAGCAAAAGCCATACGTACACAAAGGGGACAGGTGAAATGAGGTGATAATATGAAGAAAGTCGCTTATCCGATCGACAAGCGCCAGTGGTGTCCCAGCCTGATTCCCGGGCCGGTGGTTCTGATATCGACCTGTGACTCTGAAAAGAACCCAAACATCGCGCCCAAGAGCTGGGTTCAGATGGTATCCTTCGAGCCGCCAATACTGATGTTCTCGGGTGCGAAAGGGAACACTACAGAGGTCAACATTATGGCGACTGGCTGTTTTGGTGTGAACCTGGTGGATTCCTCAATGGCGTCCAGGGTCTACAGATGCACAGAACATTTCGGACAGGAAAGGATAGAGAAAAGCGGGCTCCGGCTGGTGGAAGCGTCACGCATCGACGCGCCACTGGTGGATGACTGCAGAGCGCATCTTGAATGCCGTCTTCACAGCACCGGACAAGTGGGCAGTGGTTTCGTTGTTTTCGGTGAAATCATCGCAGCCTCGATATGGCAGGAGATACTTGCTGCCAGAGGCGTTGGAAGATACGAGTTGCTTGATCAAATTGTCTTTGTTGAGAATGGCATGTTCGCGTCAATCAACAAAATCACGAGAATATAGCCCGGAGCTAATGTGATTGTGGTTGTGGAGAACCACGATTGCACTGCGGTGCATGCGCCAACCGGCTACCGAAAAACATCGTTGCAGGAAAGGAGACAGAACCATGGTAAAGAGAATCTGGGATGTCACGTTTACGGTGAGCGATCTCCCGAAAACGGTTCATTTCTATGAGAAGATTCTCGGGTTGCAGAAGAAGTACCAGTTCAGGGATTATGCGGGCTTTGATTGTGGAGGTGTGGAACTGGGGTTGCGAAGCTGGGGAGAGCGCGAGAATCCCCGGCAGGGCGAGCCGTGCATTGACTTCGCAGTAGATAATGTAGATGACGTGTATCATGCTCTGAGAGAAAAAGGAGTTGAATTCGCGGACGAGCCCAAGGATACCGCGTGGGGTGGACGGGTCGCCTCCTTTTCGGATCCGGACGGAAACAGCCTGCAGTTTGTGGAGATTGACTGGGACAAGTACTTGAGAGCCTGCGCACCCAAGTAGGTGAGCATCCTCTGACTGTCAGGGTTTGAGGAATGGAGGAAAAGAAGGCATTGTGCCCCTTTTTTTGTTGATTTGCAGTTGCCTTGTAGATAGAATGCCGGCCTGATATTGCGGCGGAACCGCATATGAACGAAAAAGTTAGAAAAGAGACAATCCTCTCAGGGATGCAGCCGACAGGATCGCTTCATGTCGGCAACCTCGAAGGAGCCCTGCGCAACTGGGTCCGTCTGCAGGAAAACTACTGGATGTACCTGTGTATTGTTGACTGGCATTCCCTGACCGGTGGATGCGCTGATGTCGCCGACCTGAAGGAGAGAATCTTTCAAATGGCGGTTGATTTCCTGGCGGCGGGCCTTGACCCGGAGAAATGCGCCATATTTATTCAGTCGGAAGTGAAAGAGCATGCCGAATTGCACCTGATCTTTTCCATGCTCATCTCCGTGCCCACGCTGACTCGTCTGCCAACTTACAGGGAAAAACTGAAGGAGCTCGATTCGTATGGTTTCCTCGGTTACCCTGTATTGCAGGCGGCGGATATCTGCCTGTACAATGCTCACAAGGTGCCGGTGGGGAAGGACCAGGAAAAGCATATCTGGTTGGCCAATGATCTGGCCAAGCGGTTTAACAGCATCTACAGGAAGACGTTTGTCGAACCGGAGGCTCTGCTGACCGAGATTCCACTCATACTTGGTTCCGATAACCGGAAGATGTCCAAGTCATTTGACAACCATCTCCCGATCGATTTTACCGAGAAGGAAACCGAAAAAAGGATCAAGGCT
>JAOZPL010000157.1 GCA_029932795.1 Candidatus Zixiibacteriota bacterium
TCAATTCTCCCTTTGCCCGATATAGCGGGCGATATATTTCAGGACGTTGTCCTCGTAATCTTCAAACACTCCCAGCGCTTCATCGACAAGAGTGGCTGCCTCATGATGGGCCTGTTTCAACCCGACGGCTCCGGGATATGTTGCTTTTTTATTCTTATTATCGGAACCCACCTTCTTTCCTAGTGTTTTCTGGTCTCCCTCGATATCTAGGATATCATCGATGATCTGAAAAGCCAGCCCGATCTTTTCACCATAAGTTGTCAACCGGGCCAGCGTCAACTCGTCCGCTCCGGCCAGAAGGGCCCCGATTCGAACCGAACCACGAATAAGCGCCCCGGTTTTGCGGGAATGAATGTTCGTAACTTCCTGCTGAGACACCTCGCGTCCCTCGGCCTGGATATCAGCCACCTGACCGCCCAGCATGCCGGTAGTCCCCACCGCTTCCGCGAGCTCGATCACAGCATCAGTAGAACCGGCCTGCGCCATGAGCTTGAATGCAATTACGTGCAGAGCATCCCCGGCCAGAACCGCCATTGCCTCGCCGAATTTCTTGTGACAGGTCAGCATGCCCCGGCGAAGCTCATCATCGTCCATGCACGGCAGGTCATCGTGAATCAGGGAATACGTGTGAACAATCTCAAGAGCCGCCACCGCCGGATGAATGGTTGTCGCAGCTTTCTGTGTATCTCCCCCACAGTGTTCATAGGCGGCGAGCGCCAGAATCGGACGGATCCGTTTGCCCCCGGCCATCACCGAGTAACGCATGGCTACGTGCAACGATCGCGGTTCTGTGTCTTCAGGTGGGATGTATTTATCAAGGAGTTCATCAACCAGCCTGCGAGCGTTCTCTAAATATGTCCGGCCATCGACCACCTTAACCGGCATCAATCCTCTTCCTCCTCGTCTTCGTCGAAATCCGTCTCCGTAAGCAGGCCGTTCCTTTCCGCGATGAGTTTGATTTTCTTCTCTGCCTCGCTCAGCCTCTGGTCGCAGAACTTGGCGATGTCCAGCCCCTCGGTATAGAGCTTGATCGCTTCCTCCAGCTTCGGCTCTCCGGATTCGAGCAGATTGGTGATCTCCTCCAGCCGAGTCATGGCTGATTCGTAGTCCTTGAATTTCTTCTTCGCAGGCATCAAGTTTATCGCTTCTCTCTGCTTACATTCTTGACGACAGAGAGGAAACTGCCATCGACAAGAATCGTCTCGACGTGCTCGTTGCGTTTAATCTCCCGGGTCGATCTGATAACAGAACCATCCGCCTCTTTCCGGCTAACAGAGTATCCTCGCGCCAGGATATTAAGGGGCGAAAGAGCGCCAAGTCGAGTCAGCATCAAAGATAAGCGGTTTTTTGACTCCTCAAAACGGTTTTTTCCTGCTGAAACAAGCAGCCGCGCAAGGTTATCAAGGTACTGCCGACGCTGGTTGATGATGTCGTACGGACGTTTGAAAACCGGCCGGGTGAGAAGGGTTCTCAAATTTCGTCTCGCCTCCCGGATGAGTGCACCGAGGAGATTAGCCTGAGTAACGATGAGTGAATTCAGATCCTCTATGAATTCGCGTTTTGACCAGACCGCAAGTTCTGCCGCTGCCGATGGTGTGGGGGCACGGAGGTCGGCGGCCAGATCGGACAGCGTGGTGTCGATTTCGTGGCCAACCGCGGATATGACTGGAATACGGGAGGCGGCAATCGCACGTACTACCTTTTCTGTATTGAACGGCCAGAGGTCCTCAAGCGAACCCCCGCCACGACCGGTAATGATAATGTCAATATCATCCCGCGTGTTGAAGTATTCGATGCCGGCGGCGATTGTCTTCTCTGCCCCGTCACCCTGTACTTGTGCCGGGAAAATAATCAGTTCGACGGAATCGTTCCGGCGCTGGGCAATCTGGATAATGTCCCTAATCGCTGCTCCGGTAGGCGAAGTCACGACTCCAATCTTCTCCGGATATTGCGGTATTTCCTGCTTGCGGTCTTCATCGAACAGACCCTTGGCGGATAGTTTTTCGTACAGTTGCCGGAAAGCCAGTTCCAGCTCGCCGATCCCGACCGGTACTAACTTGCGGCAGACAAGCTGGTACTGACCACCCTTTTCATAGACTGTAATATCACCGTGCGCCAGCACCTTCTGGCCACCCTCCGGCTCGAACTTGAGATACGCCCCGACCGATCGCCACATAACGACTCTTAGCACCGCGTTTTCATCCTTGAGATTCAGATACCGGTGACCGGAGGTGTGATGATGGTAGTTGGATATCTCCCCCTCGACCCAGACGTCACTGTACTGCTCCTCGAGACTCGCCTTGATCATCCGGGTGATGGCGGCGACGGAATAGGCTTTGGGCTGGTTGAGCATGGGAGAAGGTATGCGATTGGAGGGGTGCTGGCAATGTTTTTTCACAAGCTCGGCAGGCACGGAGACCTGCCGATCAAAGACTGAGCACTTTGCGCAAATGATCGGCAGGGTTCCACCTCTGCCGCATCCAACATCCGTGCTGTCCCGTCATAGATAAGAAACCCGACGCATCTCATTGTCAGGTTTTTCCCCCTCGTTTATACTCGGAGTCAGAACCCGACCTACTTGCTCGATTACTTCGCAAGGGACTTTATTACCCTCCCCGCCATCTTCTTCGTGATCCCCTTTATCTCCGTGAGTTCTTCGACAGACGCTTTCCTGATACGGGCAACGGAGCCGAATTTGTTCAGAAGCGCCGTGCGGCGGGCGGGGCCGATGCCGGGGATATCATCAAGGGCAGATTTGATCATCCGTTTCTGACGGACTTTACGACCATACGTGATCGCAAAACGATGCGCCTCGTCGCGGATGCGTTTGAGAAGCATCAAAGCCGGTGAACTCCGGCTTATTGTCATAGCATCAGGACGTCCCGGCAGGAAGACTTCTTCGAGCCTTTTGGCCAGGGCGATAGCCGGCTGAGACGCAAAGCCAAGTGAATTGAGTTCCGCCAGGGCCGAGGACAACTGCCCCTTGCCGCCGTCGAGCACGACTAAATTCGGCGGGTCGCGATCTTCCTTGCGGAGACGATGGAAATACCGTCCCACCACCTCGCGCATCATCCGGTAATCATCCTGCCCCACCCTCCCCTTGATCCTGAAATGCCGGTACTGGTTCTTTTTCGGCTGGCCGTTATCGAAATAGACACAGGAGCCGACGGCGTCCGTCTCGCCGATGTTGGAGATATCAAAACAAACCATCGTACGCGGCGCTGACGACAGCCCCAGTTCCTCCTGAAGGGTCGTAACCATCTTGCTGGTTCTCTCGCTCTGCTGTCGCTTTTGAATCAGGAGTTCATCCAGTAACAGCCGAGCGTTTCTAGCTGCCAGATCAACCAGCTTTTGCTTGGCACCGATCTTGGGCGTGAAGATTGTTACCTTCGCCCCCTTAAGCTTCCTGAGCCAGCGCTGCAGCAACCTCACCTGCGGCAGTTCGCGGGAAATGCAGATTTCATCGGGGAGATTGGGCTGGTGATTGTAATACTGAGTGAAGAACGTCTCAAGGATAGTCTCGTCACTATCTTCACTCAACGCCGTGAGTCGGAAATCCTGTCGTCCGATCAGAACTCCCTCGCGGATCTGCATCACTACCGCCACGGCATCCTTATCTTCACGGGCAATTGAAACAATATCCCTATCAACGATCTCACCGATATCCACGTGTTGTCTGGCGATTACTGACCGGATCGCTTCTACCTGGTCCCGTATCTCGGCAGCCTGTTCAAAATTCATCGCTTTGGAGGCGGCGTGCATCCGCTCCGTCAGGCGGCTGACCAACTCCTTTGATCTGCCGGATAGCACCATCGTCACGGATTTGACCGACTCGGCATACTCCTCCTGCGACTGCAGACCGGCGCATGGCCCGCCACACCGATTGATGCGATAGTCCAGGCAGACTTCGTACGTTTTCCCCTTCGGAGGCGGAAGAACAAGATTACACGTGCGAATCTTGAACAGCCGTGTCAGGAGTTCATAAGTCCGACGCATCCCTCTTGCGACGGTGTAGGGACCGAAATAGTCGGCGCTGTCTTTTTCCATGCGACGGACAATAAGCACTCTTGGAAACGGCTCGTTTGTGATCTTTATGTAGGGGTAATGCTTGTCGTCTTTCAGGCGCACATTGTAACGCGGTTTGTATTCGTGGACGAGGTTGGCCTCAAGGATGAGCGATTCAATCTCGCTGTCGGTGACCAGCAGATCAAGATCGACAACCTGCGACATGAGGCGGGCTGTCTTTGGATCAGCATGACCCGACCGCTGGAAGTACGTCCGTACCCGGTTCCTGAGATTCTTGGCCTTGCCAATATAGATGACCTTACCCTGAGCGTTTTTGAACAGATACACGCCCGGAGAGGTCGGCAGGTTTTTCAGCTTGAGGCCGAGTTCGCTGCTCATCCTGCGCATATGAATATAACCGGAAAGCTAACGGCTTGTTTTAATAGTCTCTTTGTCGAGAATCCGGCGGGCACCGACATACCGCTCGGCCCAGTACTTCTCGGTCAGATTGTTAATAATAACTCCGCGTGAGTTGGTGGCATGCATAAACTCGCTGTGACCGACATAAATGCCGACATGCGACACCTTGCGACGTTCGGTGCGGAAAAAGACCAGGTCACCGTAGGCAAGCTGCGTCCGCCGGACCTCCCGGCCCTCCTTGTACTGGTCGGCCACTGTCCTGGGAAGTATAGTCCTGTTGAACTTTCGAAACACATCGTACGTGAACTCGGAACAGTCCAGTCCCTGCTGATACCTGGACTTGCCACGGTAAGGCTTTCCCAGGTACTCGCGAAGGATCAGCCCCAGCCGGATGTAATCATCAGTGGTGTATGTGGCTTGTGTGGGCTGGATTTCACGGGCAGCCTCCGGGCCATACTTGCTGTAACGCGCATAGGGCGTACAGCCAACAGCCACCAGCATCAGGATAAGACAGCCGAACAGTCTTCTCTTCATCAGGCAAGTCTCGGATAAACGACACCAAATCTCTGCCGGTAGTATATCCGCGTACCAATCAGGAGGGCAACAATAAACAGGAAATATCCGGGATAGTGGTAACCGGCAAAGATGGTCAGCGCCAGTAGCGGCATTTTGGCCGCGAGAAGCACCACAGCGCTGGTACGTATAAGCAGAGCCGCGAGTATTGTGAACAAAGCAAACCCTGACAGGTACACCAGAGCGGCGAATCCGGATTGGTAAGCCACAAAGACTGACGCGGCCATTAACAGCAAAGCTGCCAACAGCGCGCCGGTGGGACCGAGCACCACTGCCAGCGTCCGTTTGCCGGTGGCTTTGTCACCCAACCGGTCGGGGATAGTCGTCAGAATATAGGTGGCTCCAACAGTCAGGGTAAAATACAGCGGGTTGCTCCAATTGAGCTCGCATACCCTGTGTATCGGCATCTG
>JAOZPL010000158.1 GCA_029932795.1 Candidatus Zixiibacteriota bacterium
AGCTGTTCACCGGCAACTGGCAAAAGCCTATTCGCTGGGAGCGGAAGGAGTGTTATATCCGCTTGATGATATGATTGCCACGTACCGGTCGGAGTGGGAAAAGCCGGATAGAGAGAGAATCGCAGTCGGCAATGAGTATCTCACGGTGGATGACTATATTCGCAACGGTGAAGAAATGCTGAAACGGCATTACGAGCAGTATCAACCGTTCGATCAGGGGAAGCTGCTCGGGGTGGAGCGGAAGATACGGTTTCAGCTTCCCGGGACGCGCTTTCAGTTTATGACGGTGATCGACCGGTTGTGGAAAGGGGATGACGAGGTCGTTGAAATCTGCGATTACAAGACCGGCAAGAACCTTCCTCTGGGTGGCACGGATAAAACATTCTCCCATCAGATGGGGTTGTATCAACTGGCAGTGCAGTCTGTCTATCCGCAGTTCGACCGGATAGACCTGGCCCAGTACTTCCTGAGACATAACGAAGTGATCAGATACCGGATGAGCCCCGATGAGCTGGATGAGCTGTCGGAAAAGCTCCGGCAGGAGGTGATGGCCACAGTCTATGCCGAGCGAAAAGATGATTTTCCCACCAGGGAGACAGGCCGCTGCAACTACTGTGAGTATTTCCATCTCTGTCCCGCCAAACGACACCGGCTGGCTCTCGAAAGGGAAGAAGGCAGCGATGAGGAAAGGATAACGATGGAGTCTGCCGCCGGGCTGGCTGACCAGTATATCGAGATGGACAGTGAACTCAAAAGAACCAAAGCGGAACATGCCGCGTTAAAAGATGATATTGTCAGGGCAGCACGGGAGCTGGGCCTGGGAAAACTGGTAGGAAGTGCAGGCGAGGTAGTCATCAGAGGTAAACGCGAGGAAGAATTCGTCACCAAGACTGCGGACGCGGATGCCTTTGTAAGGTTGAGCCAGTTGGTGCGAGACTGGCATCTTGACGAGTGTCTGACACTTGACGCTAAAGCATTGATGAAAGACTTCTATCGCCCTGAACGGCTGACCCCGGAGCAACTCGAACAGCTGAAGAAATTTGTCATCGAGAAGGATAGAACCCGCGTGACAGTCCGGCGGTTTACCGGGCCGGATGATGACGAACTCTGAAGTCTCAGGGTGATTACAAAAAAGCCCGGCTCGGTGGCAGGGCTTTTTTTGTCAGGCGATATTTTAGCTGGTCACTCCGGATAGACCGCGATAAATACAGGGATAATTGTTCGCTTGGTCATATCTGTAATCTTGGCGGTGTCTGAGGAATCTGCCTGAACCGAGTCGGCAATAACCTCCAGCGCGTTATGGGGATGAGTGGTGGTGGTGTCAACGGTCAGCTTTTCGATCGGTTTGTCCTCGATCGAGGATACGTAGATAGTTGCCAGCCGACCTTTCCCCGGGAGCAGGGTTTTTGTTTTGGCGCCGAGACTGGCAATCATCCCCAGCGTGGCACACTGGACGGCGGTGTCGGCTCGAAAAGCCCGGAAGTTGAAGTGTTCGACACGACCGCCTTTATAAATGCAGGAATCGGCGACAATCCGATTCAGACCGGCGGACAACTTGAGCGGGATGGAGAGTCCGACCACAGCTTCGTCATTAAAATACAATACATTGACTGACCAGTTGTGGTTGTCAACTTTAGCAACTTCCGCCCAAACGGTATCGATAGCGCCGAAAGCATCCTGCTGTGCTGAGACAGCAGCGGGAATCATGAGCAGTAGAGCAATAGCGCCGATGGCTTTAATAGTGAATGTCATCTTTCCTCCAGTATATTCAGCATGACTGACTAAACAATTCTACTATAGATCCGTCGAAAAGATCCTATAATACGTGACCATCGTCAAGTCCCGCAAGGGATTTTCTCAGGACATGGTCCTGAGATTTCGTCGTCGGCATGCAGGCCGGCTTCTCGGCACTTGCGGACTATGCCATATCTGTATTATCGGCTTTAAGTTATTATGCTTCAACTCAGAAGTTCTTGGTAAAAGCGGCGATAACCAGTTTTCTCCGGCCGGCCCAAGAGGGGGAAGGCGCGATGCAAAATCGCCAGCAAAAAGCAGTTGTTGGCGGTTATGGGTCATCTAAAAAAAAGGCTGTCAGTATGGAATTGAACCAGGCAACAGGCTCAAACGGGCACTCAGACAGAAGGCAGGAGTTGGCGGTCTCACGAATGGTGAAACTCCGTCAGGATGTCAAAATCCGGTCACAGGAGCGGCTTGGGGCGGTACTCAAATGGTCGTCCCAGGATGTTCAAAGTGGCCGTTACCGGATAATGCTATATCGTTTTCTGGCCGACCATGTGCCGATTATCAACGCCTGCCTCTGGACCTGGGTGCGGCTGGCCGCTGCTCCGGGAGAGTTCCGAGTCCTCGATAACACTGGGTCGGCGCAGGCCGAAGATGCCCAGGACCGGCTCGACCGGCTCTGGCGTCGGGGTTACGCCAATATGCTGGGAAACCGGGTCGGGCTGGCGACACTGCTTCCCGACCTGTTTTCCACGTTATTCCGCGACGGCATGTTCGGCGGTTTTGTGACCGTGCACAAAGACAACTCAGGAGTTGACCAGTTCCTGCCGGTGGATCCAATCAATATCACGCGGACGGATCGCAGGGATGGTCCCTCTCTGATGCTGGAGTTGAACGAATACAAGATTGATCTGAAGCGGCCGGATTTCTACTATATACCTTTCAATAACGGTGTGGCCGAGCCGTTTGGCCGGTCGATACTCCAGGCCATCCCGTTTGTCGGCTACATCGAGCAGCAGCTTGTCGACGACATGCGCCGAACCAGCCACAATTCCGGTTATCACCGGCTGCATGTCAGAATCACACCACCGGAACGACTGGCCGGAGAATCGGACAACGCCTATGCCGAGCGGATCAACGGCTATTTTGATTCCACGGTCAAGATGATCAAGTCGTGTGACGTGGATGACAATCCGGTCACCTGGGACAACGTAGCTATTGAGTATGTCGGGCCGGACAAGAGCCGTGAAGTGAGCAATAGCTGGTTTGTGAATCACCGTGCTATGGTCGAGGATATCTGCGCGGGAACCAATCTGGCTCCGTACCTGCTCGGCTATTCCTACGGTGCCACCACAACCTGGTCGAGTCTCAAGTTTGACGTGGTTATGCGTCAGGTTCGCTCGATCCAGTCCGAGGTGGCCTGTTTTCTCGAGTGGCTGGGCAACATCGACCTGGCTCTGGCCGGTTTGGATTTCAAGTGTCGCTTCGTGTTTGATAACACGCTGGCCTATCAGGCAGTGGACAGGCTGGCGGTCGAATCGGGCCGGATTGAGAACATACTCAAGCTGTACAAAGCCGGTTTGATCGATGAGGCGGTGGCACGTGAACGAGTGTGGAAGCTCGTCTGACGGGCAGTCCGACCATAGACGACTGGCACCGGGGGATGATTGATGCGACCTTCTTTGCCAGTCGCTTTCTCCAGGTGGAGCTTCACGATGGCCAGCGAAAGTGGCTGGCTAACTCCACCGCTCGCGAAAACGTTCTGGTAACAGGTAACCGCTGGGGGAAATCGTTCGTCTCGGCAGTCAAACTGATACACCACGGTATCTACCGGCCACGCCGCCTGGAGTTTGACCGTTGTGGAAGGTACCGGGCAGCCGCCGCCTCGATCACGCAGGATCAGGCGAATCTGATATTCAACCAGTTGGTCCGGTTAGTCCGGCAGTCTGAGATTCTTGCACCGCTGGTGGACAGTATCACGCGGACGCCGTATCCGGTCCTGACTTTCGGCAACGGCGCTACGATTGAAGCCCGCTCAACACAGAATCGTGGTGAGTACCTTCTGGGGAACGACTACGACCTTTTCATTTTCGACGAGGTGGCGTTCGAGACAGACCCGGAATACGTCGTGGAGGATATCATCCTGATGCGGCTGGCCGACAGAGAGGGAAGGCTCGATCTCGTCTCGACACCGAATGGCAAGAACTGGTTTTACCGCCGGGTTATGGAGATTATTAATGACCGGCGTTTGGGTTATTACCAATCGGGGGACAGCCGGGAGAACAGGTTCATTTCGCGTGATTATCTTGATGAACGGGTTCGCTATTTTACGGAAGCGCGGCTCAAACAGAATATCATGGGGCAGTTCGTGGATGCCGGGGGAGAGATTCTGAAGGGCGAGTATATCGACCACGCACTGGAACGGTTTACTCTCATGGCAAAGCCACCGGAAGACGAGAGCCGCGCATACATTACCGGCTGGGACCTGGCGCGTAAGAGGACAGCTACGGTGGGTATAACCGTTGAATTCAGAGACGGTGTGGTGCGGGTCGTGGCGCTGGAGCGGTTCAAACAGTTCGACTGGACTATCGTTATCGAAAAGATCAAGGAACGTCAGCGGCTATATCCGGGACGGCTGGTGATAGACGCCACCGGGCTGGGAGATGTTGTGGTTGAGCAACTGGCGGAGTACAATCCGGAACCGGTTGTGTTCACGCCGGCCAGAAAGGCGGAGTTGTTAACTAATGTCGAGCTGTTTCACGCTCGAGGGGCGGTGGCGTATTCTCGATGGGAGCTGCCGGACGGCCCCGGCAAGATATGGGCGTTCGAGGATGAACTTCGGCAGGCCCGCTGGGATGACAACAACGAATGCGACGCGCTCATGGCGCTGGCGCTTGCTCTCTGGCCGCTGAGGAAACGCAGTCGGCCGCCGGTCATGCCGCGAGTGGGGAAAGTCTGAGGCAAACAGGGAGACAATTCCGAGGTGGCTAAACGTCGTGCGGGCATTTTCGTCAGAAGGCTCCGGTTGGGCCAAGTATTTCACCGAAATACGCCAGCGATCGGATACTGACCGATTGTTTCAACGCTTCACACGCTGATAACCACATCAATAACTGAGAAATAGAAAAAGGAGACCGACCGGAGGTCAGTCTCCTCAGAAACCAGTCCCACGTCAGAGTTGACGCGGGTTTCATTAAGTCGCCGTTAGTACGACTTGCGGTAGCCGTTGCCACCACTGCGGTTGCCACTTTGGGGGCGTGGTTTCGCTTCGTTGACATTCAACGCGCGTCCATTCAGTTCATGACCATTAAGACCACTAATTGCAGCAATAGCCTCGTCCTTTGCCGACATCTCCACAAACGCAAAACCTCTTGGCTCTCCGCTGTACTTGTCCGTAATAATGTTCACGGTTGAGACTTCACCAAAACCCTCGAAGGCCTGGCGTAACTGATCTTCTGTCGTGTCAAACGACATGTTACCGATGTAGATGTTCATTCTACACTCCGTTGTTGCTTATCCCGAAGTGAACTGCGTTCCGATGAAGTCAGATACTTCAAGATAAATGACATGTTGCGCATGATTGCGCGATCAATTCGAGATTAAGC
>JAOZPL010000159.1 GCA_029932795.1 Candidatus Zixiibacteriota bacterium
AGCCAGTGGAACGTCGTGACTGGTGGCGAATCGTTCTTCTCGGGATTATCATCATTCCGTTTAACCAGGCGCTTTTTCTGGTCGGGCAATCCATGACTGGCGCGGGGCATGGTGCCTTTCTGTTTGCCACGACGCCAATCTGGATCTTCGTTCTGGCAATTGTGCATCTAAAAGAGAAATCGACTGTCAGGCGCATACTTGGTGTCGTCATTGCGTCTGTGGGAGTGATGGTAATAATGCTGTCCGGGACAGTGGAGATCGGGCGTCAGTATCTGCTCGGTGATCTGATTATCGTAATTTCGGTTGTTGCCTGGGCCTATTATACTGTGCTGGGTAAGGCACTCGTTCGGAAATACGGTGCCCTTCGTTTAACCGCTTACGCGCTGGCAAGCGGATCGGCGGTCTATTTCCCTTTTGGGTTGTACCGGGCGCTGCAATTCGATTATAGCCAGACGACTCTGGCGGCGTGGGGAGCGGTTGTTTATATGGCTATCGGTCTGTCGCTGGTTGTGTATGTGCTCTGGTACTGGTTGTTGAAGTACATGGACGCCTCGCGTATGGCGGTTTACCACAACGCACAGCCGATTATCGCCACCGCCGCAGCCTTTGTTTTCCTGGGCGAGCCATTGGGAACTGCGTTTATTATCGGTGGTGTGGCAGTGATGGCGGGGGTAGTGATTACCGAGCTATAGTAAGTTGAATACAATTCATGTCAGCTAGACATTCCTGTCCACTGTACCCTCCAGATACCCCATCCCCATCTGGGCTGGCTTGCTGTTGTTTCAGCCCCAACTATGGTCTCAGGGATTATTAAAGAGCTGTCGACTTCAGATTCTCTTTCGAGAAGTCCTTCTCCAGTTTCTCATCCGTGAACACCCCGTCTTTGCGGATCAGTTTGCCATCGAACCAGATTTCGCCGCCGCCGTAATCGGGGCGCTGTATCTGGACCAGATCCCAGTGAATCGCCGACTGGTTGCCGTTGGGAGCTTCATCATAGCACTGCCCCGGTGTGAAATGGAACGATCCCGCAATCTTCTCGTCAAAGAGCGTGTCTTTCATCGGTTGCAGAATGAACGGGTTGACACCGAGCGCGAACTCGCCGACATACCGGGCGCCTTCATCGGTATCGAAAACCTTGTTCAGCTTCTGGTTATCGCCGGCACAGGTCGCCTTGACAATTTTACCATTTTCAAAAGTCAGGGAAATGCCGTTATAGACCGTTCCCTGATAAAGGGAGGGCGCGTTGTAGGTGATGGTGCCGTTGACCGAATCCCGTACCGGTGCAGTATAGACCTCACCATCGGGGATATTCCTCTTGCCGTCACATTTCACGCAGGGAATACCCTTAATCGAGAACTTAAGATCAGTACCGGGGGCTTTAATACGTACCTGGTCGGTTGCCTCCATAAGTGCAAAGAGGGTATCCTGCGCCTTTGACATCCTGGCGTAATCCGCGCAGCAGACATCATAGTAGAAATCTTCGAATTTCTCTTGTGAGGTCTCGGCTAACTGCGCCATGGCATTGTTTGGATAGCGTAGTACTACCCACTTGGTTCTTTTTACCCGCTCCTCTAGGTGAACCGGCTTGTAGAAAAGGGTGTTGTGTTTATCGATCTGCTTGGTGTCTATATCAGCCATGTCAAACGGGTTATCCGAACCCCGCAGGCCGATGTAGGCATCGGCTCTGGTCATGAGCGCCAGGTGTAGCTCTGCCTGCTTCTTGAACTGGTTGTCCGCCGCGTCCCTTACGAACTGGCGTAGTAAGGACTCGTCGTTGTAATACCAGAATGGTGTGGCGCCCTTTTCCGTGGCAATCCGGATCACCTGCTTGCCCAGCTCGAGCGTCTCTTTGCCCTTGATTTCAACGTAAAGCACCTCCCCGGGCTGAAGTTCGACCGAATACTCGATAAGCTGGCGAGCCAGAATCTCGTTGCGTTTGTCTTTCATTGTACTCCTCATCTGTTGGCGAACTGTTATTCAATTGCCCCAAGATACCATACGAACTTCTGTCATGCAACCGGAAGACAGGTCTGTGGTGGTGCCCGGTGTCCAACCAGCCATGATACAATTGGTCTCATTGACTTGCTGCTTGCCGTTGGCTATGTTGCAGGCAGTTAGGAGGCAAGAAGATTACTACTCCCCGGATCAGTTTTCTCTACACCAATATAGGGCGTGGACACCCGTTTTATCTGGACGGGATTATGGAAGCGATGGTACGTTGCGGGAGCGTAGAGCTGGTTCGAGGGGAAAGTAACGTCTTTGAGGTCTCCCGGGGGTTACCCCGCCTGGCATGGCACCTGGTAAGATGGCTGTATCGCCGAGGATCATCAGAAGGTTTGATCAGCAGGGTGTACCGTGCTGTTCGGTTGAGAACCGATTATAATCAATCCGGGTCAATGCTCAGCCTGATCGGACGGGACATTCGCCGCAAGTACCTGACCGGCTCCGATCCTCTCATAGTGGCTCATCCGATCCTTGCAGGTATTCTGAAAGGGAGACCCGGCTTGATCTATCAGCATGGCGAGGTGGTCACACCACGTGAGGCAGTTGTGGAGGGCGCCGAAACCGTGTTCGTGCCGACGGAAGAAGCCGCAAGAGCCTTTCGGAATGCCGGTTATGGATACGATCAGATTATTGTGACTGGTCTCTGTGTAGAGCCATCGCAGGTCAGGCAGGCGGCCGATGCTTATCAGATGCGGATGAAAAGACTGGACTCGACGGATTCACTCACGGGAGCGTTCTTTTCTTCAGGAGCTGAACCGGTCGGTCATATAGAGAAACTGGTATCCGGTGCCATCGCGGTTGTTTCAAGCGGCGGTAAAGCGGTCATATTTGCCCGCCGTGGCGGTCGTTTGGTGCAAGCCGCGAGGCTGCGCTTTGGTAAGAATCGGATCGACTTATCTGTCGTAGATGTAACTAATTGGATTCCCCGTGACCTGCCTCCGGCAACACTTGTGATGCACTCATCGAGAAGGGAAGAAGATTCGGTGACTGCCCGTTTTTTCTGTCAGTTTGACTATTTCGTAGCACCGCCGCATGAGCGAACCAACTGGGCGCTTGGTCTGGGACTGCCGATGATAGCCCTGACTCCAACCATTGGGCCGTTTGCTCCACTCAATCTTCGGGTGTTGCACGATCATGCGGTTGCCAAAGTGCTGGACAGCATGGATGATGCTCGATCTCTTGGTCAGACGTTGCAGCAGCAACGCCAGGAGGGCAGATTGAGAGCAATGGCCGAGGCTGGATGGGGGCGTTATTCGATTGATGGCTTTGCCCGAATCGCCGAGTTCCTCGCTGACAAATATAGAGAGTGACAGATTGGCTAGGACACCCTTCGATGGTATATTGATGATCTCATGATAAACAGGGCCTGCACGTTTTTCTCACAGTTTGATCGCAACCTCTGGATTCTGGCGATCGGGTGGTTTGTGGGAGCTCTCGGGTTTGCGGCGTCGATTCCGTTTGTAGCGATCTATTTTCATGACGCGCTGAACATGAGCACGACCGAGATTGGCCTTTTCTTTGCTGCTATGGCGATTGTGCGGTCTGTATTCCAGGCTATTGGTGGTGAGATGTCGGACCGCGTTGGACGTACACTTCTCCTCGTGCATTCACAGTTGGCTCGGGCCGTTCTGTTCTTTTTCATCGCGCTGGCGATTGATCACAATATGGGGTTCTGGTGGATCGGCGGGCTGTTGCTTCTCAACTCCATCTTCGGTTCCATATTTATGCCGGCGATTAACGCCTTGATCTCTGATATACTGCCTTCAAAGAAACGTCTCGACGGTTATGCCATATCGCGTTCGGCTGGTAACCTTGGCTGGGCGGCCGGGCCGGCCATTGGTGGTTTCCTGGCAGCGAATTCATACGCCGTGCTTTTTCATATGTCGGCTATCATCCTGCTGGTGTCGGGACTCATATTCTGGTTATTTCTGAAAGTCCCGCGTGCCGCCCGTGTACAGGAACACTTCACATTCTCCGACCTGGTTGCTGTAAAAGACGATCGCAATCTTGCCGGGCACATGTTTCTTCTCTTCTTTCTGTATCTCGTGGTCGCCCAACTGGTGGCGCCGTTTTCGCTTTACACGGTTGAGATGGTCGGTATCAGCGAATCCCAACTTGGCCTATTGTTTACCTTGAACGGGTTGATGGTGGCGCTGCTTCAAATTCCGATCACCCGCATGCTTGCGTCAACACGGTTCACCACCCAGCTGGCCCTGGGGGCATTTCTCTATTTTGTCGGCTACGGCATACTGGGGATGTTCTCTTCCTATGGATTTTTTGTGTTCGTGATCGGCACCGTCACCGTCGGAGAGCTGTTTATCTCACCACCATCGCTGACGTTGACATCGCGTCTCGCACCTGAAAACCGGATGGGGCGCTATATGGGCATTCACGGCTTTTCTACCACGGCCGGCTGGTCTTTGGGACCCCTGTATGGTGGAGTGTTTCTTGACAAGTTCCAGAACAATCCTACCCTGGCCTGGATTTTGATCTCGTCGTTGGCGTTTCTCTCAGGTGTCGGGTATTTGCTGTTTGCGCGGCGCCTGCCGCCACAATTCAACCGCAAAGACTGATCGCGATCTCATTGGCCGTTTTTCCCTGTCATTAAACCCGGCCGCTCGCATAACCTGCCAAGATTGCCATGCCAATCCGAGCTATGGTCACCTTGTGCTACAGCTACCTGACAAGATAGAGTTGCTTGAGTCGTTTGAGTTGGGGGGTATACTGGATCATATAGATCGTGTCGTTGAACACGCCGGCCCCGAAGAAACCGTTCGGGTTTCTGGTGGTGTCGCAGTCCTTACCCGTAAAGTTGGGCGCGTCCTCGTCAAGGAGAATGCCGACTGAGTCAACAATGATACTGCCGCCCACATCGCAGAACTGGCGTTCCGATTCCGGTTGCCGGCTGATATCAAGATACATGAGATAGATGGTATACGGGAAACCGGGGAAATAGTTGATCGTGATGTATTGCGTAAAGGTGTCGGCCGCCGGTGTGCCGTAGTTATCTATCATCATGTACATACCGACGTCAGTGCCTGTAAACGTGAGTGTGTCAGGCAGAGACCACACCACAAAGTCGTTCTCCGAAGTATCGATGGAAACCTCGTTCTCTACTGTAATCGGGCCGGTAGTGGCGTCTTCCGGGACGCGGGTCTCAAGGTGCGTGTTCGAACCGTCCAGGATAACAGCGCTGTCGCCGTTGAAACGGATAATGTTATTCCAGAGCAGCGTATCGAATCCGGTGCCGGTGATCGTTACCGGTGCGCCGATCGGGCCGTTGGTGGGACTTATGCCGGTAATCACGGGAGGCGGCGGCGGATTGCG
>JAOZPL010000160.1:0-4341 GCA_029932795.1 Candidatus Zixiibacteriota bacterium
CGGTGAACTGCCGCGGCCATCCGGACCATTCCAGCATCCGAATGACATGATTCCCCAGTTGCCGATGCCATTGGATGAATAGTCTGTGTCATAGAGATCGGGCAGGCCAAATCCGTGGCAGAGTTCGTGAGCATACACACCGATTGTCATGTCACCCGGAGAGAGCCAGTATTCCGGCTGTATGGTATAACTGTAGAGGTACACGCCATCCTTCTGCTTTGGGACCGGTAACGACCATTTGTGGGAGTGGATGTCGTTGATGTTGCCGGACATCTCATAGCCTGTACCGGCGTGAATAACCAGCAGTATATCAACGGAACCGTCGCCATCATTGTCGTACTGACTGAAGTCAACCAAAGGATCAGCCTGGTCAATTAGATCTGCTACCAGCCCCTGGGCATTTTGAGGGTAGCTTCCGACTCCTCTCTGACCGTTAACGTAATACTCGTAGGTTTCCGGTGCCCGGTTCCAGCCGATGCTTGACGGCCGGTTGACGGTAACGAGATCGAGTTGCCCGTATGAGATTTCGTTGAAATATCCCCTGATCGTATTGCCCAGAGAATCAAAGATCAGTGAATCGTAGAAACCAGGTGCTTCTATGGCGGTATGATCAGAGAAATCGACCAGCAGCGCCAGTATCTTGAAACTACTCGCGCTCTGGGCCGCTTGTGGGATTTGTGGCCCTCTCAAGTGTTTAAGAAAAAAGTCGTCAGGTGCACCCAGACCCAGGGTGCGGGCCTCTTCCGGCAGGTATAACTGATTTGCATCCGTCATATTACTGTCGGCCGCAGCCTTCAGCAAATCCGGATGGGGCGGCACCGACAAAGCTGTTCCGGCCAGGCCCACAATCAGCAGGGCTGCAGCGAGCCAGGTACGCCAGCTCTTGACGCTTGTATCTGTTATGGCTCCGATCATGGAGTTGCATCCTAAAACCGCAGTCCTGTCGACACGGCCAGATTAAGTCCCTTGGATGAATAACCTGATAGCGAGTTGCCGCTGACGACAGCATAGTCCAGGTAGTACGGGTAGAAATGGATTCCGGAGCCGAACGAGAAGCCTGAGTTCCGACCGCCGCCGGTGGCATAGCCGATCCGAATCGGCAGCATCCCCAAGGGGGACCATTCAAGTCCGGCCCCGAGACGCGGTTTGGTAGAGGCGCCGGCGGCACTGCTGAAGCCCTGTTCCCAGTCAATTGTCCAGAGAAGGTTGCCCGATGTGTTGGCGAATCCGAGCGTCATAATCGCCGGAAGGCTGGTGGAAAAGCTGCCAATATCTTTTGTGTAGTCGTCCGAGATTACGTAATCGTCTTCCATGTTGTCCACGGTCATGGTGTCGAATTCGAAGATGTATCCGTGTTCTTCCGTATTTTTATTCCACGTGAGGTGGCTCAGGATATTCTTGAAGCGGACACCGGCGGTGTAATCGTCGTTGAACCTGAGCGCTGCGCCCAGATCGAGAGCGTAACCCGAACCGCCGGTAGCAGTGCGAGCTACCATTCTCCCTTGTCCCTGAAAGCCACCTTCGTAGGTGATGGCGAGACCTTCCAGCTCGGTAACTTCCTCCATGGCGATACCGCGGAGGTATTTGACAGTGGCGCCCACAGTTAGTTGCCGTGTACCGGCATTGTAAATCGGCGCCCCGTACGACAGTCCTGCCGCCGCGTAGCTTACAGCTTCGGAGTACGAGCCGGTGACGTCGATAGTGTCAGCGAAGGTGTTGCCGTTGAAGACGAGGTCGATAATATCTTTGTTAAGGTTGACATCAGCAACACCAACGCCTGTAACACTGAAGGCAAAACTACCGGAGGCTATGGATAACGCGGTGACTTCGGCATCTATGGAGAGTTTCAGACCCTCATCCGGGACACGGGAGAGTATGTAATCCTTATCTTCACTGGTCAGCACGGCGCCGGTATACTTGTTGTAATCTCTCAGTGTGAACGAGTTGTTGGTGACGCTGGCGCCGACGCCCACGAGTTCGATGGAGGTCCGGCGATAATCACTCAGGCCGAGATTGGCCGGATTGTACCTTGCGGCATCGATATTTGCCGCCAGTCCCGTGAAAGCCCCTCCCATGGCCAGACTGCGAGCCGACGAATGCCCCCCGGCCAGCGCTAGTGATGTCGTTAGAACCATAGCGAAAGCTGTTACGAGAGGAAGGAGTATCCGGTGCCTTACGCCTGCCCCTGGTGCAGGAAACATGTTTTTCAGGTCTGTCTCTGTCATTTTCATAGCAGCCTCCCTTAGAACTCGCCGTCGAAGTAGTACTCCACTTCGAGGCGTCCTGTGATCGTAATGGCGTTGTCGCTGGTCAGTCTGACTACCTGGCCGTCCGAACCGGCCAGCACGAACTCGGTAAGGATGTATAGCGAGTCGGTGTTGAGTATCTGGACATCATCGTTTGACAGAAGAACCGTATCGAGGTTGGATGAAAAACCGGTGGCGAGTCCACCCTCATGCGGCGCGGCAGTGACGGAAAGGCCGGTGATATCAAGATCGTACGTGGCCGCTGAGAGGTTGGATGACTGGCTGATATAGATGTTGGCGGTGATGCCGATCGGCAGTGAGTTCTGCACGTCATATATGAAATTTACCTGCTCAACGTGCTCGGTGATGATATCAATGTCCTCAACGTCGATGTCCTCGCTTTCGATGTCCGACTCGATGGTCGTTTCGGTGATGATCATTTCCAGCGGCGCCATGATATCTACCGTGGCATGAATCCAATCATCTGCGGTAATAGTGCTCACGGTGACGCCGTCGCCGAAGCTGACACTGCCGGTGATGTCAACAAGAGACGGTATCGGGGACAGAAATGACCCCGCCGAATCATGCACAATGATTGTGGTCACAGCAGAGTCGCCTGTACCGGCGGCGACAGGACCGGTGACATTAAGTATCTTGCCATTGTCTCCCACCAGTCGCACGCTGAGCGAACCGGCGATCTGGGCGGTATTCTTGATTCGGAGTGTCAGAATGGCGGTGGTAAGTTCGAATCCCTCAAAACCCTCCGGTATATCGATTTCATGCCGGGTTGAGTCGATTGTAGCGCCGGTCGAGGAGAAGATACCGGTCACGGAATAAAACGTGACAGATGACACCGTAGCGTGAACGGAGAAATCCTGTGTATGATCGATGTCCACCCGACCCGCGATCGTCTCGGCTGAAACAATAATATCAAGTTGCTGTGGTGGCGTCTGATCGGTTGGCACCAGTTCATATGTTGAGACATCTAGGTTAACCAATTGGAAACTGTGTGCGTTCACCTGCCGCTGAATCACCAGTGGTTGTCCGCTCTGCTGCAAATCCGGAAAGGAGATAGTCAGATTAGCGTCTATCCCGGTATTATTGTTGATCGTGAGTTGCACGTCACCCCCTGACAGCGTGGCGCGATGAACAGCATCAGTTTCGCCCGGATCACCCAGGCGGACTTGCGTCGTATCGATTACTGTCTTCGCCAGTACCTGGGCGTTTGTCGCACCGCTTACGGAAAGCGGATTGTTGAAGTGGATGGCGGTCGTGATATCCTTGCTCGAAGGGTCCGGAACCATCCCGCCCGGCGTATGACAAGCAGCGGAAATCCGAAGCGTGTTTGAGAGCGTCTTGCCGTTAAGGACTATCTGCACCGAGTCAGTGACGCCGTCATTAACCCCTGTGGGGAAGGAATCACTGGTGATAAGAACCGGGCTGCCCGGATTCGTGATGTCGTAGAGTCTGATGATGAGAGTATCGAGATCGATTCCGAGGTTGTTCGTCACCACTACATATGCTTCACCGCTGGCGATGTCCACCGACGAGAAGGTTGTGATCTGCGGCATATCGTTGATCACGGTGAAGCTGGTGTCAGGGATGAAACCGACCGGCAACTCGCCAATATCACTGAAATCTACCGTCATCGGAGCTATCGATGGCGGGTCAACCTCAATCAGTCCAATCTGTTGTGAGATCGTGGTGTCGATGTCACTCGTGGACAGGTCGTTCTGATCAAACCGGGCGGTGTCAATCTCCTCAGTGATGGTGTAGATGACATTGCTGTCCTCGTCCATCTCCAGGCCTTCCTGATCCATCCTCCAGATGATTTCCGACATTGGGTAAGTGCGGTTGATCAACGGTACTGTCAGGTGGGTCGTCCACTCCGGCGATTGAGGCTTTTTGACCGTGCATTGGACAAGAGTCAGAAATATGAGCACGACGATAAAACCGAGCAGGAACCTGCTACCGAAGCGAAAGAGACTGGACTCCAGGAATTCCTTGGAGTGGTCGTTCTTGGATCTTTTACGTCTTCGGGTCATTATATCCCCCATTGTAATCATTATCAGGATTAAAATCAAAAGCAGTAAGT
>JAOZPL010000160.1:4351-5322 GCA_029932795.1 Candidatus Zixiibacteriota bacterium
TAATGGGTTGTCGATTAGACAGTTAGGCCTGGGGATGGCGAGAGGTGGGGATAGCCTAAGGGGCAAGAGACACCATTTGTATGGGGAACCCCCTATATTGACTAGACGTCATACTGGCTTGTATATTAGACCCGGGAGTGTTCCATATGGGTATGGCTAAATACGACAGACTTCTCTATATCCTGAATCTTTTGCGGTCTAGAAGAAATCTCAACGCAGCCCACTTGGCCGAGGAATGCGGCGTCACAGAACGTTCCATATACCGGGACATTATCAGCCTGTCAGAGGCAAACATTCCGATCTACTACGACCACGGATACAAGCTGGCCAGCGGCAATTTCCTGCCACCGATGAATTTCAGTGTTGAGGAATACGACTGTCTTAAACTGGCCCTTGACTCATCCCCGCTGGCTAAAACCGGACGTTATGTGGAAGTGCTTAAACGGATCAGGGGGAAGGTTGATGCCGGCTTGTCTGATTTCGTGAAGCAAGAGCGAAAAACAGCCGTGCAGACGACGCACATTGATATTCCCGTTTCACAGACAGCCCGAGAACTGGAGGAGTACTACCGTTTGCTTGAAAAGGCGATCACTTCCGATCTCTGTCTGTACCTGCAGTATGAATCCATCAATTCCGGACGGACTGAGCGTATCGTAGAGCCATATTTTATCGTCTTTCGCGCCCGATCCTTTTACTTTGTGGCCTACTGCCGGTTGCGGCAGGAACTCCGAACGTTTCGAATTGACCGCATACTTAACATGAAACTGACCGATGAGTATTTCGTGCGCAAGCGCGGTGTTAATGCGCTGGATTATTTTGAAGGGAGCTGGGAGTTGTATAGCGGCGATCCAGTGGAGGTTATTGTGGAATTTATCGGAAACGCTTCCCGTGTGGTCTTGTCGGCACAGCATAATCCCAACGAAGAGATCGACAAGCTGGGCGAAGATCACGTCAGGTACCGGGTAACAGTG
>JAOZPL010000006.1:0-4616 GCA_029932795.1 Candidatus Zixiibacteriota bacterium
GTGTCAATATAAAACGGACCGGCGAGCCATGCACCAGCCTGCAAAAAAAGGCACGAGATGAAAACCTATGACAAATTCGCCGCTGTGTATGATCAACTGGGAGCGGACAGTTTTTCTGTTGACATGGTAGCGTATACGTTCAGGATTATGCGACGTTTCAAAATCAAGGCCACCTGTGGCCTTGATCTCTGCTGTGGTACCGGCACCGCCATATGTCTGCTTGCTGAAGGCGGCCTTACCATGGCTGGGCTGGACCAGAGCCCGGGGATGCTCCGGGAAGCCAGGAAAAAGCTCAAAGGAAAGAAGGTCAGACTTTATCGCCAGTCATTACCACGATTTGACATCCGCAGCCCGAAGGACAGACGGCGACAGCGGTTTGATCTCGTTACCTGCTTTTTCGACTCGCTGAATTATCTTGAGAACGCACGCCAACTGAGGGCCGCTTTCAGGGCCGTCAACCGCCATCTCGTTCCCGGGGGCTGGTTCATTTTTGATATGAACACCCCGGAAGCACTGAGGACCATATGGGGGGAGCGAATCTGGGGTGGCGTCAAGAAGGACCTGGCCTGGATATGGAGAAACCGACATCGGGAACAGCAGCAAATCGCCGAATGTGCCACCACCTTTTTTGTTAAGTCCGGAAAGCACTGGAAACGGTTCGACGAACTACACGTGGAGAAAGCGTACGACAACAGTGAGATAAAACGCCTGCTGCGCGAGTCCGGGTTTACCGTGAAAGGCTTCTATCGCTGTTTCAGTTTTACCAGGCCGACAGCCAGAACCTGCCGCATCTGTGCAGTTGTCCGACGTCCGATCTAGATGATGTCACTTGTATTGTCGGGACTGGCCTCTTTCGGCTCCCGTTACGTTCACGACCGTGAACGATTTCTCACGTTCCTCAGGTGAAGCCACCACGGGATTGCGTGCAACCCGTTGCGGCACCTCCCGCCGAACCGCAAGAGGACGCAAACACGGACAGCAGCTTGTGGGTGTTGGTTGACTTACACTCCGGACAGGCTACTTTTTCGTCCTGATCGGAGGTCAACTCCTCAAAATGCTTCCCACAGTCATCACATTTGTATTCAAACAATGGCACTTTCGTT
Source organism: Candidatus Zixiibacteriota bacterium (assembly GCA_029932795.1). Lineage (GTDB taxonomy): Bacteria > Zixibacteria > MSB-5A5 > GN15 > FEB-12 > JAOZPL01. The sequence goes on from JAOZPL010000006.1 coordinate 1,104, forward strand.
CCTTACCTCTTCGTAGACATGACCGTCCCCAGTGCTCCGCCCAGCACCGTCATCAGAACCGGAGAGCACATGAACTGTCACGTCGATCCGAAATGAATATACAGGATTGAGAGACCAAATCCAAGCGCTCCTCCGGTCAGTGCAAACAGCAGGGTGCGTTTCCAGTTTTGCAGCCACGTGACCATATTGCCCTCAGACAGAGTCCTGCATTATCTTTTTGAGCGTTTCCTCCACTTTCGAGGCTAGATCTTCCAACCCGGCTTCGGGCAGCATCCGGGTAATCATGCTCGGTCGGGCCAGTCTGACCACCGTCTTATGACGATCACTGTGCACAGTGTACCGGCAGGGCATGAACAGCGCTACTTTAGTGTCTTTACCCAGTGCGTGGTGCGCAAAACGGGCATTGCAGACCTCGATGATCTTGAGAGGTCTGAGCTCAAGCCCTTTCTCAGCGAGCGTCTCTTGAACATCGTGGACCTTTAACACCCGAAACTGGTGTTCCGACACCCTTTTCTCAATGTTCTCGACTACCGTTTCAAACGGCTTGTCTGATTCCAGTTCGTAAGCAAACTCTTCGTTCATCTCTTGTACCCGTCTTGTCAGTTGTTGTTGCCGCCATCTTTATGACGAAGGAGTCCCCCCTGTTATCCTCTCTATTTCGGCAGAATCTCAAAGCTTGTGGTCACCCGGGTTTCATTCTGCACCGTCTGAGACACGACGCAGTACTTGCTCTCCGACAGCTCGATCGCTTTAGCCAGTTTGTCAGGGTTGAGGTTCTTACCCTGGGCAATGAACTTCACCTCTATCGTATGAAACGGTCTGGGGTAGTTGTCATTTTGGTGGCCGACCACCTCAATCTCAAGCGAAGTCAGCTCCTGCCGCTGCTTCTCAAGAATCCTGACAATATCGACTCCAGCGCAGGAGGCCATGCCGTAAAGCAACAGCTCGGTCGGTTCGTATCCTTCCTCTCCACCGCCTGCCTTCTTTGACCCGTCTGTAACAAGCTTGTGGCCGAAAACACTCTCCCCCTCAAACTTGATTCCCCCGACCCAGCTCATCTTTGCAGTTACCATCTTTTCTCCACTGCTACACAGTTGTTCTTTTTATAAACCGTAACGAGCCGGATTTGTTCACTTGAAGCCCACAAAATCGGCAACAAAAGATTGTGTCGGAATCCTGTGTTGGCACTGCGAGTGCCTCACCGTCGTGACAGCCAGCGCCTCTATTCGAGCCTAAGAGATGTCAAAACAAATGAGGAGAATCTGATATTGATGAAAGGGAGAGTACGGTTGTCCCCCTCGATATGATGCCTGTTCTTCACCAAGTCAACACCGGCTTCGACATCAACAAAGGCCAGCCCCCCCAGGAAGCTCTTGACACCTACCGAAGCCCGGGTAGTCTTCTGCGGCGTGCCGGTGGGGAACGGCTCCGAGTAGTCTCCGTCGACCAGAGTCCAGGGCTCTGTCCCCTCAGCATCGACCCGCCCCTCTCCCTGCCGACAGTGGCTGAACTGAAGTGCCGCCGCAGTGTTCTCACCCATCCAGCGAATTACCGACAGAGCAACCAGATCATAGTCATTACCGAGCACCTGGCCGATTGGTTTGTTGTCGAAGGTGTACCGATTGCGAGGAAGCACCTGGTTGAAAGTCCAGTTGGTCACCCGGCTGTATTCCACCTTGACGTCCAATCTTTTGACAAGGTCAGCCACATAGCCACCGAGCAGGAATGCCACTTCGGCGGGTTCCTCGTCGCCCTGCGTATCGCTATCGACCTGGATGTCATCGACCAGGAACTGGCCGTAAAACTTGTAGCCCCGACTCGGTTTGACAGAGAAATCCACCCCCACTACCGTATTGTCATTTGTTCCTTCGTTAAGTTGGGATCCATGAAAGAAGATCAACGGGTTGAGATAAAAGAGGTCAATCTGCCGCCCCGGCCCGCCAAACACAACCGTTTCAAACAGGCCAAACCGCAAATGCTCATTCATGCGAAAATCAGCCCGATGACCTGCAAAATACCGATTCTCATATTGCGCTACGCTGTCCGTGTCCGGATTGAGTCCGTCCAGTCGGGCCAGACGATACGAGAGGGTCAGCTTCCCCCAGTGAAAGGTGTATCCAAAACCGTCCATCCTCTGGCTTCCGGAAAGCACCAGCGAATTTCGGGGTCCCCAGAACGATCCAAACCGTCCGACTGTAAGCTCCAGTCTGCCGGATTGGTAATAGACAAAAGCATCCTGAACATAACCGGCCAGGCCACGCCACTTCTTACCAGTGTAATCATCATCCTTGGCTTTCTCTTCATCGAGCAGAAACGAAGCGTAAACAAAGAGCTTATTAAGTGGCTGCCCCACTATGCCTCCGCGAAAGCTCTCGAATCCCCGGGCACGATTCTCACGGGACGCGAGGAAGTCTTCACCGAGGAAACTGAAAAGCCCGATTCGCCCCGGCGGATAATCTCCGAGAGACTCAAACGGAGCAAACGAAAAGTCGCCGTTCTGCAGTTGATAAGGTCCCAGCTGGTAATCATAATTGTCCAGGCTCAGTACATCGACACGCTCCAGCCGGTCATAAATGAATTCGTACTCCATCTGTCCCGTGGGAAGAATCCCGGCCAGGCAGAGTGCGGGCAGAACACCCGGCAAGATGAATACGCACATGAGACTTTTCAGAGAAAGCCGTGTCACGCAGATTCTCCTGTACCCCGGGCAACTGTGGAGGTTATTGCCAGAAGCACTCTCCACTGGTTGAATCAGACACCGGTTCCCTTGAGCACCGCGGGAATCGTCTTGAACAGAATCTTGGTATCAAGCCAGATGGACCACCTGTCAATATATTCAAGGTCAAGGCGCATCCAGTCCTCGAAATCAATTGCGTTCCTCCCGTTGATCTGCCAGAGGCAGGTAACACCGGGTTTCACTGAGAGTTTCCGGTGCTGCCAGGGCTTGTAGTTCCTGACCTCAGCCGGCAGTGGGGGACGTGGCCCCACCAGGGACATGTCGCCCTTGAGAACATTAACAAGCTGCGGCAATTCATCAATGGAGAACTTGCGCAGTAAGCGTCCGACTGTCGTCACACGGGGATCGCGACGAATCTTGAAAACCGGCCCGGTCATCTCGTTCTTTACAGCCAGTTCTTCTTTCTTCTTTTCGGCATCGACACACATCGTCCTGAACTTATAGAGTTCGAACGACTTACCGTTCACGCCGGCCCGCACCTGCTTGAAGAGAATCGGCCCCCTGCTCTCCAGCTTAACAGCCAAGGCAGTCACCAACATAATGGGAAAGGCAAAAACCAGAGCAATCAGAGCACCTGTCTTGTCGATCAGGCTTTTCATAAATAAGCCGAGCCTATCTTCCGGCACGGAACGATAAACTAGAGCCGGCATGCCATTGACATATGATGGTCTAATCTTGGACACAGTGGGATAATAAACATTCGGCATGACAAAAACACAAATCCCCATCTGCTCGGCCGTATCAAAGAGTTCACGCGAAGACTCAATATCCGCAGG
>JAOZPL010000006.1:4626-18304 GCA_029932795.1 Candidatus Zixiibacteriota bacterium
CCCACAAAGACGGCATCCACCTGCCCGCTAGCCGCAATCTCTCTCAGGCGTTCCGGGTGACCAACCAGCGGGATATCGCGGTATCGCCACATGCCGCTTTTGCGATAGTCGAGAAAACCAATCAGTTTTGTGTCCAGGTCCGGTGACGCCAGAACCATATCGGCTACCCGCTGCGCGTGCGAGCCAGTGCCGAGAATCACGGCCCGCTTGGCGAATGTTGTCTCATCAACCGAATGTACCTTCCCCGCCAGACGCTTGATCACCACTCTTGAATACCAGAGCATGCCTATCTGAGCCGCCAGATTGGCGAGCACAAAGGTTACTATATCCGTGTAATCGATTGACCACGCCATTAGATAACAGGCGGCTACAAAAGCTACACTTATCTGAATCTCGTCGACAAGAACCCACTGCAATCCTTTTCTGACCCGGTACGTGGTCAGTGCCGGGACCGGCCCGCGAGTAAAGCTGTAGAGCAGTCTGATCACGGCCAGACAGATCAGCGCCTCCAGTATCCAATGGTCGGAGTAACCATTAAAAGCGAGCACCCCCCAGAGCAGGCCGATCGAAGCGGCAGCCGCGCCGACCTGGCCCAAAGAGGCGAGAAGCAGTTTTCTAACCAACTTTTGCATAGGTTGTGCTGTAAGCCCCCAAGCTTTGCAGAGGGAACGGAATGGCTCGGTTCTCGTGTCCCCTTGCGTGCCCCTACTTTGCCGGTCTAAGCCTACGAAACCGTCCGCTGAGAACTCGCCCGGGTCAGCCATAGCTGGCTCATAGACAGAGTATCGCAGCCAGTCCCGCTGACCGGAGTACTGTCGTTGTTCGCCAGTATCGGCAGCCCGTCGGCTTGACTTAACAGCCAGCACCTGCAATTCAAATGGCTTTTTTCTTATCTGGGTTTCCGCACTCATGTTAGCCGGTCCGCTTCCTTGCCAACCAAATGCCCGCGAGCTACAATCCCTCTGTCTTTCCTCTCCCTACGTATCAAGGGAGTCAGCACAACTCTGTTCTTACCAAGCTTCTCTATCGTCAATCGACAGGACTGCCTGCCTTCCATTAGACGGGTCGCCCTGCCTTAGAGTTCCCTTACGACTATCGGCCAACTGATCTTCAGCTTGCTCTTGAATGCGACCGTGCAACCTAATTGCTCGCTTGTCCATGGTTGTCATTCTGTAGTATTCAATCGGCATCTTCTTAAATGAGTCAAGCAGACGATCTCCCGAGAATCCCGGCTGTACAGTGTAGCGAATATAATGCTTCAACTCCGGGTAACCATCAAGATTCTCAATTGCTACTCGTTGTTCCGCCAGATAGTTTCCAACTTGCTTGGGATCAGCGACCCGCATCAACAAAAAATCCGTCATGCCAACCCGACTTTCAACTCCCAGCCGCCCAAGATCCGTAGCCAGACGAGCAGCTTCGCCACAGACATCCTTAAACCGTAGTCCTTGATCCACATCGCCAACCAGCGCTGCTGTTACACTCCTGCTGATTGTAGTCGAGACTCTATTCCACTCAAAAGCATCCCTAAGATGCTTCGTCAAACGCGGTTCGGCAACCATAAACCCCGACTCGTTTGAGTTATGGCCACATGCCGTGATAAAGGAACGTACAATCACAACATTGGTGAATTGTCGCAACAGCGGGATCCCGGTAAACCTGCAAAAATCGAAGAAGTGCTCATCGATTATCAGAGCTCCCCCGGGGACAGCACGAGCCATCGCCTCAAGCTCAGAGAGAAAATAGACGGTTCCGGTAATCCGGTTTGGATTCGCAACATACAGGATTTCATCCCCCCCGGCAACGGCATCAAGAACCCGGCCCGGATCACCACAAAAGGGGGAAGAACCCAAGACTTCGGTAAGTTCCATTTCCGCCCGGTCGATCGCAATCGCCACGTCAGGTGACGCATGGCCAGCGACTATGACCTCTCCACACAACTCGTCAACCGTCTTGAACAGCGCGGTCATGGCGTCAGCAAAGTCTCTGAACACGAGTACCATTGACCTCTCTACCCCTGCTTGCCGAGCTACCTGCTCTGTGAAATCACCGATATCTTCGCGAGGGAGGTTTGCTGAAGCGTTCATCACTACACCTTTCCATGTACCTTTCCGATGTGCGGTCTGTTTGCCGGTATATGCTGCTAATAGTGGCTGCAAGTCGAGTGCCAATCTGTTCTGTTTTTGCGCAAACAGGGAAACTAGCCATATTGCAGAACATTACGCAGACACCAGGAAGTCAGAACCGGACTGTGGCGCTTTGCCACTATATAGCGCTGGGCATCCTTTTCCGACACTTGGGAAAAGATATCCCCCATGTAAGCCACTGGAGAACCTCGTTCCGATTCTCCAGTGGCATCAGAAAAGTGAAAGAAGAACTAGAGCCGTCTCAAAAGGCTCTTTATGGGTCAAAGATTGGTGATCAGAAATACTGTTGTCAGCGCGCCCGTGACCATTGTTACGACGGTGTTCAGCGTACGATTCCAGTCACGTTCACGCTTAATCTTACTTGGAACTGTGATGATGTCGCCCAGCCCTACCCGTCGTTTCATTATGCCGTGACCGGATTCAACTTCTCCATTGGCTTTGATCAAACGAGTTTCTTTCTTATCAGCCCGGGGCGTAAAACCCCCGGCCTTGGCCACGTAAAATTTCACCTTGGCATCTTCCTGGAACTTGAAGGTGCCATTGATACCAACCGCCCCCAGAACAGAGACACCGGATGGTTTTGGCGGCACGTAAACACGATCTCCCGGCTCAAGAATAACATCCCCCCGAGCACCTTCTGTGCTGGCAACCATATCCATATCGATGACGATCCGGTTGACCGACGAGGTTTCATATTCCACAAAGTTCTGCTGAATCAACCGGTCTAGGGAATCCTTCACCAACGGCGTTGATTTCTCCAGTTGTTTCTGAATCTGCAATCGCTCCAGATTCTTGCCAATGGACTGTCGTTCGAAAACAGTACCATACGGAAAGGCGCTGGGGGTAAAACCGCCGGCCCGCTGGAGGAGATCGTAGAGGGTCTCGTCGCGACTGCTCAACACGTACTCACCCGGGTACAACACCTCACCTTCAATACGGACCGTTCGATGTATCCGCCACTCCGGTACCTGACGGATGTATACCCGATCATCCTCCTGGAGCCGTGTCGAGTCTGCTGACCCGTCAATTAAACTGACGAATTGTATCGTAACCTCTCCAGCTTCATCCACTCTGGCTATCTCCGCCTGCAGCTGCTGTGCCCCGCGGACATATGACCCGGCCAGGAAAATCAGATCGCGTACCGTCATCTTGTCATAAAACGGATACGATCCCGGTCGGTCAATTTCACCGTTGATATGGACATACTTATCCCAATTCACATCCTGGATTGAATAGATGTGCAGCGAATCGCTATCCTGTAAAAGGATATCTTCCTCTTCGCCGTTGAGGATGGCCCGCAAGTTGAGGGGGATCACTTCCGTGCGCCAGTCCGAGTGGCGGCGGAATAGATTCATCCGCTCATAATGGACATCATAGTCCTGAAGCTGCCCCTGTTCGATCAGGTTGGATATCCGAATAGAGTCTGTTCGTTCATAATATCCCGGGTGCTTGACCTGACCGAAAATCGCCACCATGTTCTTTTTTGCCTGGAAGACTGAGAAGACGGTGATTCGATCACCATCCATTAAAGTAAGGCTGGATTTGCTGGTCATGCCCTCAGAGCCGAGATCTAGGTCGAGCACTTCCCACTCCTCTCGATCAGCAACACGTTCCAGCATCACCCGGTCCAGATACGCTTCAGGCGACGCGCCGCCGGCCAGCAGCAGGAGGTCCTGAGCTGTCTCGCTTCCTTTCAACTCGTAGATACCCGGTCGTGTGATTTCCCCCCGAATCGCCACCCTCGCCCCGGCGACCGGAACAAAGATAGCGTCTCCCGACTCCAATCTGGTATCCGAAGAGTTGTCTCCTTCCAGAAGGAACCGGTAGAGGTCAACTTCGTCGGCACATTTACCGTTGCGCATCAGGCGGATAGAACGCATGGAGCCGTTGTTATTCGGACCGCCAGCCATATACAAAGCGTTGAACAGTGATGTCAACGATGAGACCGTATAGGCCCCCGGTCGCCTTACCTCACCAGTGAGGTATATTCGTATCGAACGGATTTTCCCCAGAGAGACGGCGAGTTGAAAGTCCGTGTACACTTTCGACAGTTTCCTGTTGATGAACACCTTGAAATCATGGAGGCTTTTACCCCACACAACCACCTCGCCGATTTTGGGGACGAATATTTTCCCCTCTCGATCAACCGTCAGGTTGTATTCCTTCTCCACCCTTCCCCAGAGATAGATAATGACATTGTCCCCCGGCCCGAGGATGTAACTGTCGTCCGAAGCGATATCATTAGGCGGGACAATCTCACGCGGACCTGCGAACAGCTCGACCCCGAAGGGTCGAAGATCACCAAACGCCGGAAGGCTGTTCGACGTTTCAACCCCCGGCTCACCCTCAGGTCGCCCCACTCCCACGTCCGACTCAAATATCGGAGCTGTTTGGTAGTTGTCAGAGGTTGTCTGTGCCGGCAATGACGTGTTGAGTTTTTCCAGCAGGGCTTTTTTGTCGGCTTCGCTCAGAGCACTCAGGTCCTGCGCCAGCAACTCTCGAAACCAGTTGAGAGACACCAGCACAATGACCAGTGTCAATAAAATCAGTACCTTGCGCATTCTCACCATCCTATGGTCAGTTGACTTCTGCAGGTGACAATACACCCACTTGGTCACACACCGACTCAGCAAGGGCAGTGCCAAGCGTACTGTGACACTCACACCTCACAATCTGGCAACAGCTTACGAATCCGAAGGGCTGCGCAGACCGCTGTTTCCTGACAAGCGGGAGTGCATTAGCTTCCGGGTCAGCACAGAATAAATTTCCCCGCCTGGACATACAGGACAGATAGCTGCACGTGACAGGACTGAGCCATATACGATCTGATTCTTGAGCTCTAACTTCAATAGCATCAATCAGCTTCAGGTTTCTCAAGTTTGTAAAGACAGCCCCGGAACAAGAACAGTTCAACAAACCGCACAGGGGTGCGTCTTATTGGCAGCATGCTCTAACTAACGATCTGACATGTGCTTATTGGGAGAACAGGGGATAAAAAAAGCGGTTTCCCGCTTGACATCGGATAGGCCTTATTGTAACTTGCCTGCCTGTTTTTCGACAGTTTGCCGTAAATCATCCGATCCTGATTTTTCAGGATGACTTCGGCGATGTGTATATGGAGTACGAGAAGGGGTAAATGTGCCCACACAACTCGTTTTTAGTAATAGAGAGTTGGAAGAAGTTTTTCTGTTTTTACATTTGGTACGGAGACTATGATGGGGATTGTTAGAATCACCGCTACTGTGGTGCTATTGTTTACGCTCTGCTCCTCCGGGCTACTGGCCAGTGGCTTTGAGAATACCGGATTTGGTACGGCTGCTACAGGAATGGGAGGAGCCTTCCGCGCCATCGCCAACGACTGGACGGCAGCATACTACAATCCAGCCGGCTATGCCTTTGTGCTGGACAACCAGCTCGGCGCCAATCTCGGTTTGTTTCACAACCGTCACGAGTTGACTCCTGACTACTGGTTCCGGGACGACTATGGAAACCGATATAAGAACGGTTTTCTGAACGACATCACCCTCTTTAACCACCATGAAATACTGAACAATCCTGCCGCCGGCTTCATTTTGCGACTTCCCGTCTGGGGTGAGACCATTTTCGGGTTATCTGCCTATCAGCCGTTCGACTACGCCATCTCCTGGAAACTTTACGATCCGGACGGGGCGGATTTTAGCTCTTACAACGAAAACGCGTCATCGGCCTTGCCAGACGACCAGTACCGAACTGATCTTGACGTGGTGGCATTTCAGCTAACCGCCGGCCGTGAGTTCGTACCGGACAGGCTGGCGCTGGGACTTGGCCTGCAACTTCTGCGGGCTGACTTGATACTCAATGACCTGACGCTTCGCCAGAATCCCAGATCCGGCTTGGTGGCGGAACGCCCTCGGGACCGCATCCCGGAATTCACCCACAATGACGGCATGGGATGGGGCTTCGGCCTGACTGGCGGCATGCTGTGGAAACCGAATGAAAAACTCAACCTTGCTCTGACCGCACGGTTACCATTTGATATCACGATTGATGGAACTACGGAACTTCGATTCATCCTTCCCAAGGTTCAGAACCTTCCGCAACCCATTGCTCCTCTGAACTCGGTGGATTATTATTTTGTCAAAGGGGCGGTCGTGACATTGGAAAGCGACATGGAAACCAAGCTGAAGTTACCACCCTCGGTAGCCGCTGGTTTTGCATACGATGTCACTGAGAAGCTCACGGTAGCTCTGGACGCCGAATACACATTTTGGTCTCGCTACGACGGTCTGGATTTTACCTACAGCAATTTTCGTGGGTTTGACAATATTTATGAAGACTCAGCCAGAGACTTCTTCACGGTTGATTTGAGCAGGCCTGCGGACTGGAGCGATGCCGGGAAGGTCATGGCTGGTGTCACCTATGCTTATGCTGACTTCCTGACGCTCTTATGTGGAGCCTCATTCGACCAGTCTTCAATGCGCGATGCGCTTGATTTCTCACCGCAGTTTATTGACACCGGCGATAAGTACAGTTTCAACGGCGGTCTCATAGCGCATATTGATAATAAATGGGACGTCGGCCTTATTACCGGTTACACACATTGTCCCGATCTGGGCATAGATCTCAACGATGCCGATGATGACGGTATCTTTGAGAGTTTCCCCGGCGAATACAAGGCCGCCACGTACAAAACCAGCCTGTCATTCAACTACCGGTTTTAGGAGATCAGATCATGCCGAGATACGTTCTGACTTTTTCATTATTAGTAGCCGCTTTGGCATTGTTCCCGGGGCTCGGCTGCGAAGACCGTGGCACAGGCGTACCGCTGATGTCTTACGACACCGATGATCCATACGCCCACTGGGGGATCAACACCCTTGCGGATCACTCCTATGACAAGGACCTGGCGCTTCAGTTACGAAACGCAGATGAAATGTGGCTTGGCTCATTGTACACGCCGCGCGTCTCCATGTCACCTGCCTACGGCGGCGAAGACAGAATAACACCGCTTCTCATCCTTCTGCCCCCACAGGACGGCGACAAGTTCCACTTCTTCAAGGCCGGTTTGTTTGAGCTGGTTCAGGAGATGATCGCTTCCGGAGAAATCCAACCGATGCACATCTACTGTCCGGCCAACGCTCTTGCTTTCGGTGGTTTCTTTTACGGCAACAGCATGCCGGCCGGTCGGACTGACAGCATTCTGGGGGATCGGATGATGTCCTGGCTGCAGACAAACTATCCCAACATTGACCCGCGTGCATCCAAACATGGAATCGGAGGCTTTGGCATGGGTGCCTACGGGGCTTTCCGGGCAACATTTAAGCACCCCGGTACGTTCAGCTCCATCAGTGTAACCGACGGCCCGCTCGACTTTGATGGCCCGGGCAACCACACCGGTCTGATGGAACTTTTCGATGATGCCATGTCCGAACAGCAGTCACTGACGGACTACAACACTTTAACGGCCGTGCTCACCGAGATCGGCACCCTCATTGACACGACCCTCGACACCATCGATGACACTACCATCGACACAACCGTCGACACCATCACCCTTATCGACACCAGCTATGCTCCCCTCGACACTTTCACATACAAGAAGTTCGACAGTGGCGACGCTTACATCTCGCTTCCTCTCTCCCGCCTTTTCATCGGCGGCGCCCTGGCGTTCTCGCCACACGACACGCTCGTGAACTGGGACTACAACGAGTATCAGGACTATGTAATCTACTCGAAGCTCACCATTGATGACACGAGCACTCTCATAACCGATGTCGTTCACCGCGAGTATGGCGAGCCGGGTGACGATGAATTCGATTTCGATTTCCATCTTCCCTTCTGTGATACGGCCGGCACCGGCTGGCCTCACTTCCAACCGGACCCAACTATCTGGCCATTGTGGATGCGAAATAACCTGGACTCACTGCACGAGTCGGCCAGTGTTTTCAGACCGCTCACGGGGGTCGACATCTGGATAGGCACCAATCCCGACGCCAAATGGAACTACCACGAAATGACTGAATCGTGGATCAAGACTCTTACCGAAGACTTCAACTATGATGTTGAAGTCTATCATTACGGGAGTTTCAATGGCAAGCCGGTTACCGATGATGAGTATCTCTACGACCTGCTTCGTCAGATCCTCATTTTCCACTCGAAGAGCTTCGAGAATTAACTCTTTATACAAGAGCTACCAAGCCCGGGGAACAACATTCTCCGGGCTTTTTTCTGCCGCTCGCCGGTTGAGAGAACAAGTACTATTTATCCGGAATCCCCAGCCGTGGTCTCAGCAGCGGCGCGGGCCGGCGGATCGCTCAAATTCCATCAGCCAACCCTGAAAAAACATTTGACAAAGGCCGGGGGGGGATTCTAAAATTATCCGCAAAACGGGACTACTGAAAAGGACCAGAGGATAAAATGTTTTGCCCTTATTGCGGCGAGAAGATTATAGGGAAACCGGTCAAACAGAGCGGGGAGTATTTCTGCTCGCTTGAGTGTGCCAACCGCGCCTCCGGATTTGAGTCTGAAGAGGCTGACGAATACTACGAAGAATGTCCGGTTGAAGATATCTTCGAAGATGATGAGTAAAAACAGCCCCTGCTGGCAGTCTCATTATTTGCGTGATATCTTCAGGATTTCATACGTCACCCGGCCGGCCGGAATCGGGATTTCCACCGTATCACCTTCGGATTTCCCCAGCAGGGCAGTCCCAATGGGTGACTTTACGGAGATAATATCGTTATCGACATCCACCTCGTCGGGCGGGACAATAGTGTACTCGATCTCCTCGCCATCCTTGATATCTTTCACCAGCACTTTGGCAAACAGGTAGACTTTATCGCCCGGAATCTTGTCAGCGTCAATTGTCCGGACACGCGAGAGTTTGTCCTCCAGCTCGGCGATCTTTCCCTCGAGATGCCGCTGAGCTTCTTTGGCTGCGTGGTATTCGGCGTTTTCTGTTAGATCCCCGAGCTCCATAGCTCGTTTTATTTCCTTGACCAGCTTGGGGCGCTCTTCAAATTTCAGCCTTCTCAACTCAGCCTCGAGTTTCAGGCGGCCCTCTTTAGACAGATAGACAGGTTCGGTCATACGACAATCAATATAATCATATTTCAGTTCTCAGGCAACGCCAGAGCTTCTCGGCGCTTGCTGAACATGAAGAAGACAATAGATAACGTGACGCCGGGGAAAATCGGTTGCAGCCCCAGCCAGTAGCCACCGTCAGCGTTTACATACTTCGATAAATACCACAGCAGCGACAACATGCCACTGATAATAATCATCGAAAAGGCAGCCCCTGCCGACAGGCGCCGGCGACCGACATACGAGAAAAAGACCGGCACCAGCAGTGCCGGGGTACCTATCGAACCGAATACGTACCATATGTCAACCACCGACCGAAAGAAAACAGCAAACGCAACCGCCAGGAAAGCCGACAGGATTAAGCCAACCTGAGAATACAGCACGATTCTATGTTCATCCAGATTGAACAGACGCCCGACAATGTCATTGCCAAATGTGGTCGCCGCGATAAACGAGTAAGAGTCAACTGTTGACATGATGGTGGCCAGCAGGGTCAATGCAAACAGGCCGAGTAGACCCACCGGCAGAACCTGTAATGCCAACGCCGGATATGAGGCCACCGGGTCGACTAGGCCGGGCAGAATCGCTTTTGCATAGAGACCGCAGCTGGTAGTAAGAAAATCGAAGAACGCCCAGCAGGCGATGGAGATCAGAATACCGGTCCGGGCTGTGCCGGCGTCTCTGGCGGCGTAGCAGCGTTGATAGAAAGCCGGTTCGATCAGAGTTGCCAGCGCGATCACGTACCAGGTCGCGATGTACCAGATCGAGTTGCCGCCATGCCAGGTGAGGTGTTGCGCGGGCAGAGAGCTGGCCAGAAAATCAAAGGCGCCATATCTCGTGACCAACATCACCAGGAGAACAACAAAACCAAGAAACATCAGTCCGAATTGAAAAAGATCAGTCCGGACCACCGAACGAAAGCCTCCCATATACACATAGATGATGGAGAAGAGGGTTCCGGCTGTAACACCTAACCAGAACGGCCATCCAAAAAGGGATTCGCACAAAACACCAAGCATGAGCACGTACGCGGCGGGGACGGTCATCAGGTAAATGATGATTGAGCCAAGCACGGCCGTCTTGTTGCCGTATGCCTGCGCGAGCCGCTCGGGAATAGTAAGTACCTCAGACTGGCGAGCTTTTTTTGCCAGAAAGAGGGCAAACAGAAAAGCCGCCAGGTAGTACGGCAGCCCGAATACCAGCCAGTTGGACAGGCCAAAACGGTAGCTGTACTCACCCACGCCAAGTATGCCACCGTACCAGGTCGAGACCAGCGAGGCGACAAAGGCGGGCAGAGTAAGCATCCGCCCGCCCACAATCAACTCGGTGGTTGAACTGTCCCGCCGCAGTCTTCTGTAGAAGCCGATCAGCAGCAGCGCCGCCAGGTAGATAACGACAAGACAGTAATCAACAACATGCATGTCGAGTTAGAACATTTCCAGCTTCACCTGGCCATAAAACGAACGCTCGGCGGCCACAAAATATGCCACCCAGCCGTCAACCCTTACCAGCTCACCTTGCTCACGGGAAGCCCAGTTCTCGGCGTATGATGCTGTTGTCTCGTACTTTTTGTCAAACAGATTGTCAACACGAAGCGTTAAAGTGAGGCATCCGAGTCTAAGGAAATCCTTCCATCTTACAGACGCTGAAGCTGAAGACACAAAGACCGGGTCGATCGAAAACTCTTTGATGTTCCACAGGTCAGCGTACTGGCGGCCGATGAAGCGACCGTACCATGTTAGCCTTAGCCAGTCCCCATTATAATCCATAACCACATTACCGAGGTATTTCGGGAAATTGGGAAGCTTTTTGTCTCTGCAATTTACCGATTCCTTAAGGGTTATGGTATCTATAGGTATCCCCAATGTGTCGACAACAACCGAATCCAACGAATAGGTAAGGAAGTAATCCTTGATGTTGTTGTAATTGTACGAGAAATTGCCGTTGATGATAAGTTCGTCTGCAAGCTCAACAACACCACTCAATTCAATGCCGGAACGGTAAGAACCATCAACGTTGATAGTCACATCCCGCCCCTCGCTGGAGCCGGCATACTCCAGTATTTCATTCTGAAAATCCATATAGAACAGGTTTGCTCCAAGGGAATATCTCCCCGCGCGATAACTGCCACCCAGCTCGAAATCATAAAGTCGTTCCGGGTCAGCGGTCGGGTCGCCGGATGCTGTGTATATAACACCTCCGGGATACGTACCGATGGAGTCGATCCTCTCCAGTGACGGGAACTCGCCTGGCTTGTTGGCATCATAGATATCATCATCGTTGGGTGCACGCGAGGCCACCGCAGCGTTGGTGTACAGGCTCACCTGCTCATTCAGCTTGTAGTTCAAACCGACCCTGGGGGAGAAGAACAACCAGTCAACATCGAAGATATAACCGGGGAAGGGGCCGATCCTATTCTGATTAAAGGAGTAACGCTCATACCTGACCTGGGCCGTGATCTGAGCACTCAGTTGTTCAGTCAGTTTGAAATACTCTTGTCCATACAGAGAAGCCACCCGCTTTTTAGCGTAATGGTTATAGTATTGATGGCGCGGACTGAGGGTATCTTCGATATGCTGCGCCCAGACCACCTCACCCCAGTGATCGGAATCAAAGAGATAGAACGAACCACCCACTGAATGCGACCCTCGTTCATGCTGGATATCCAGACGAGGGTCCCAACCATACTGGTTTTTGTAAACCCATTTCTGACGGACCAGATCACCTGACGCCTGCCCACCGGTTAACGAAATATCAATGCTGTAATCTGCATAATCCTGACACGGTTTGAACTGTTCATAGTACCCTTTGCCCCGGATATAATACAGCGTGTTGGAAAGAGTCATCCGGTCATTGATCTTGTACCTGTTGTGCAATTGATAATGCGGTTGGTTGAAATTGTCCGTGGCGTTACCGTAGGTAAGAGGTTCGTAGCCCTCGATGCCCGGGTTGGTACGGCGGTTGACCCTGAGCGTTTCCCGATCAACACCATAATACGCCAGATGCATACGCATAGGACCGCCGTAGATGTGCAGTTCGGTGACCATGCGTGGATCGAGACGAGCCACTGAAAAGTAGTATGACCAGCCTCTGTACCAGCTATTCTCACGGTAACCGCCCGTTTTCTGTTTGGAAAAACGTCCGCCAAACAGCCAGCGGCTATCGATCAGGCCT
The DNA here is from genome assembly GCA_029932795.1 of Candidatus Zixiibacteriota bacterium. Taxonomy (GTDB): domain Bacteria; phylum Zixibacteria; class MSB-5A5; order GN15; family FEB-12; genus JAOZPL01. Next base: position 17,010 of record JAOZPL010000006.1, read on the forward strand.
GAAGAATACTCCAAGCTCTGCTTGTAGATGTCGCTGACCGACTTGCCACCGGATGTATACTCACCATAGCCGGTCGACAAGGTCACTTTGCGATGGCGGTTAAGGCTGCTGGTGACGATGTTGATTGCACCGCCAAACGAAGCGTCGCCGTAAAGCGAATTGCCCACCCCCCGCTGAACCTGAATATCCGTGATATTGGCGGCGAAATCCGGCAGGTCAACAAAATATGTGGCATGGTCTTCCGGATCATTCAGGGGCACACCATTGATGTAGGTCGCAATCCGCTTATCATCAAATCCCCGGATCTTGACATAGCTGTAGCCAAGCGGAGTGCTACCGTCAGTATAAACATACAGGTTTGGTGTTGATTCCAGGAGCAGCGGAAATTCACCCACGGTGTAATCGCGCTCGATGTCATCCTGAGAGAAGTTATCAAAGGCAATCGGGGTTATACCCGGTCTGGCCCTCTCGGCAGTGACCACGATATTCCCAATTTCGTAATACATCATATCCAGCGTGACAGTTGGTGGAATTTCACTCACCCGAAACAGGCGCGGCTTGAAGCCGACGGCCGAGAATGTCACCCGCTTGACCTCGTCGGTGAGTTGCAGAGTGAATTCTCCTGCTTTATCGGTCATTGTGCCGACCGCAGTGACATTTGTAACGACCGAGACGCCGAGCAGCGGTTCCCCGTGGACATTGACGACCCTGCCACTGATGGTATCGGCACCAACAGAGGACGCCATCCATGTAAACGCCAGGGCCAAGAGGAGGTTAGCTTCTTTCATGACAGAAACCTCGCGCTAAAGGTTGACAGCTCCGCAAGATTCCATCCTGAATCGACAGGTAAGCCTACAAGGCTCGGGGGATGCAAGCAACATCTCCGTTTCCCTACGCCGGTATTACCCGGATCAGGTCAGGGGGTATGATCTCAGGCGGTACTTTCTACGCCACCCCCAACAGAACCATTTATCGATTCCAATTACGCACAATAACTCCCTGCGCGCAAGCAGTTTTTACCGCTCGCCTTCAAGGATTCTGTAGAACAGAATGCGGTAAGATATGCGCAATCCTATGCGGCAACATGCCCCTGATAGTCTGACGCCTGCCGGGGACTCACACGAAAGACGAGATCATTCATCCTTGATCTTCTGAAGGGCTCCCAGGACCTCATCGAGTTGCTCGCGGTGAAAGGTTACCCCTTTCTTGGTTGGTAACCACTCATCTTCCGGCGAGAGAAAATATATGCGCAATGACACCAGATCGTGTCCTTTGTACTCGCTGCTCTCAATCAT
>JAOZPL010000007.1:0-6362 GCA_029932795.1 Candidatus Zixiibacteriota bacterium
ACAAGGTGATGACATACCGGCCTCAGAATCCCTGCGGGTTCGAAGGTGCCAGGGCTCGTATTCTTGGCAGCGGTTGTGAGGTTTTCACATTTCACTCTACGGGCGGATTGAGGCCGGGTTCCGGGGAATCCGGTACACCTGCAAAAAAGCCGGGAAGAATCCCTCTGTTACTCTGTATCGAGGACAGACAGAGCTTACCCTGAAACTCAAACAGAGGAGAGATGACGATGAAACCGGGATCGATTACCAAATCACTATGGATTCTATTGCTATTACTGGTGGGAGCATTATTCGCCGAAACGCCTGACACCGGAAGGATCACCGGTACTGTCTATGATCTGCAAACCGGTGACCCGGTGGTCGGCGTCTCCGTGTGGTTGCTAGGTACCAATCAGAGTGCCATGACTGACTCACTGGGGCAATTTGCCATCGAACAGGTCAGGCCCGGCAAGTACAGCCTGCGTATCGACCATCCTGATTATGCTATGACCAACGGCCCGACATTGGTGGAGGTGAGGGTCGATCCTGGCCGAACGACCATGGTTTCGGTGTCGATGGCAAAAACCATCCATGAAATGTCCACCGACGATGCAGAGAACTACAAGTCTGTGCAGGATCGCCTGAAAGGGAAACCGGAGATCGCTGGCAGGGAAGAGACCAGGTCGACTGTTTCCGGAAGAATTCAGGCATTCGGATTACCTGCCCCGTTGCCTGAGGTTAGTTTGGATAAAACCGCCAAGCTGCCGCCTAGTTATCACTCCCGTCCAGCAGGGAAAGGCCACGTGTATTCCGAGAAAAGCTACCCAAGCCTGCCGCCTTTTGATATGTTTTTCCGGGATTACGGGACCAACGGCTTTGTTGACACCCGGCAAGACCGCTTTTCAACCTTTGCGACCGATGTCGATGACGCGTCCTACACACTTGTCAGACGGTATCTTCTTGAAGGTAACCTTCCTCCGCGAGATGCCATCCGGGTCGAGGAGTTCCTCAACCATTTTGACTATGGTTACAACCTGCCCAAGTACGAACGTTTTCGGGTGTTTACTGAAATGGTCGCTTCGCCATTTGATTCTCACGCCATTCTCATGAAGATCGGCGTGAAAGGCAAAGAAATTCCGCGTCAGGACCGCAAACCGCTGAATCTTACATTTGTTATCGACGTTTCCGGCTCGATGGGCTTCGACAACCGGTTGGAACTACTCAAGCGGTCTCTTCGGCTGCTGGTGGCGCAGCTCGATCGTCATGATCGGGTGGGGATTGTAGACTATGGTTCGTGTGCGCATGTTGTCCTCGAACCGGTGGCGGCGAATCGACAGCGGCAGATCATGCAGGCCATCAATTCCCTGTATCCGGGAGGTTCAACCAATGCCGAAGCCGGCCTGAAACTTGGCTACCAGATGGCTGATCGGCAGTATGTCAAGGGACATACCAATCGCATCATCCTCTGCAGCGACGGGGTGGCGAATGTCGGCCGCACTTCTCCCGAGGCAATCATGCAGCAGGTGAAACGGTATGCCCGCAAGGGGATCACGCTGTCAACCTTTGGCTTCGGGATGGGCAACTATAATGATGTCCTGCTTGAACAACTGGCTCAGAAGGGTAACGGCAGGTATGCTTATGTCAATGACGACGCCGAAGCTCGCAAACAGTTTGTTGATGAGTTTGTGAGCAACATGCAGGTGTTGGCGAGGGACGTCAAGATTCAGGTGGAGTTCAATCCCGAAGTGGTCGCCTCGTATCGTCTCATTGGCTATGAGAATCGTGATGTGCCGGATCATCTGTTCCGGGATAGCCGCCAGGACGGAGGCGAGATAGGTGCCGGGCACGAGGTAACCGCGCTGTATGAGTTGATGCTTAACGAGCGGTGTCGTTCCGAGAAGGCAGCCACGGTCTTTGTGCGCTGGAAAAACGTTGGTGAGACGGAGGTGACGGAACTCAGCCGCGAGGTTTCTCGGGGGAAGATGCCTGGTCGGTTTGACCGTGCTCGTCCCGAACTCCGCCTGGCTGTAGTAGCGGCCCGGTTTGCAGAATTATTGAAAGAGACGGAACCCAGCCGTGGTGGCAGCTATGATCGCCTAGTTCATCTGGCCGAACCGCTGGTGCGCGAACTGCCCGGTGAGCAAACGCGCGAACTGGTAAAGCTCATCAATCAAGCGCGGGACCTGTTAGCCCACTACACCGATTGGAGATGGGATGAATCCGACGATGACAATTATCGAAACCATTATCGATAGATGTACACATGGCTGAGGAGAAAAACGGCGAGTGGCCATTTACCGCTCGCCGTCTTCATTTTCTCCTGGTGATGGGTGTGTTAAAGCGTTTACCACCAGCTGATCAGTTTTGGTCGGCGCATGTGGTGAAGATGTTCGTTTTTTGGCACTACGCGAGCGGTGACGCCGAAACGGCCTGATTCGGAACATGTTACCTCGCCGGTGTAGGAATAGACACCGTCGGCGGATGAGTCAGGTTGCGGGCTGGAACCGTTCAGTGTCGCAGGGGTCGGAACCAGGTCCATGAATCTTTCTTGCGAGTCCAGCCGCCCGGCGACGATCTCCACCCGGACGTCATCAGGTGTTATATCCCCCAGACGGACCTTCATCGTTACCGGTATCTTTTGACCGACCTGAACGGTCGGGCCAATGTCAGGGATATCAATGTCGGTGATGGCAATCTGTTCCCAGCTATTGGATATTCGTTCCAACCAGGAGGTGACCTGCCGGTTAAGTTCGAAATTGTTGGTGCTCATTTTTCGGCTGGCATCGATGGCCGGTACATAGCATTGATTGGTATAGTTCATGAGCATCCGTTGGGCGGAGAAATGCTCACCGGCCATCTGAATCGACGCTTTCATTTTCTGGATCCAGCGATCCGGCAAATCAATGTCATTGCGGTTGTAAAAAAGCGGAATGACTTCTCGTTCCAGAGTGTTGTACAACGCCTCGGACTCGAGCTCATCCTGCATAGTGACGTTCTCGTATTCTTCGCCAAAGCCAATCTTAAACCCGGTTTCCTCACTATATCCTTCGACCCACCAGCCGTCCAGAATCGAAAGGTTGAGGGCTCCATTCAGGGCCGCTTTCATGCCTGATGTTCCGGAAGCTTCCTGGGGTCGTCTGGGGTTGTTCAGCCATATATCGGACCCCTGCACCAGATAACGGGCGACATTAATATCGTAGTCCTCCAGGAAGACGATCCGGTGGCGGAATCGTTCTTCCGAGATGTGCATAATGATTTCGCGGATGATCTCTTTACCGGGGTTGTCCAGAGGGTGCGCTTTACCGGATATAATCACCTGCACCGGGCGTTCTTTGTTGTTGATGATTCTTTCTAGACGGTCGAGATTATGCATGAGCAGGTGTCCCCGCTTGTAGGTTGAGAACCGGCGGGCAAATCCAATAGTGAGGATTTGCGGGTCAAGGAACTGATCGGCTCCCTGAATCTCGATCTGTGTTGCTCCCCGGCGCTGCAGTTGCTGCTTAAGGCGCTTGCGGGCGAAAAAGACAAGCCTTTCTCGACGGCGATTATGGACACGCCAGAGTTCTACGTCCGGGATTCGGTGTACTCGCTCCCACAGCTCCGGTGCTCCGGGTCGTTCAACAAAGCGAGCCCCAAAATAGGAAAGGTACAGGTCCTTCATGTCGTGTGATATCCAGGAGGAGGGATGCACACCGTTGGTAATGGACCGGATTGGTACTTCTTCTGCCGGAAGGTCCGGCCACATGATATGCCACATCTCCCGGGACACTTTACCGTGGAGTTTGGAGACACCGTTGGCGAAAGCTGAACACCTGAGGGCGGCGGGTGTCATTCCAAAGTGCTCGGTGGCATCGGTTGGATTGATACGGCCGATAGCGAGGAAATCCTGCCAGCTTAAACCTAGTTCTTTGACAAAACTACCCAGGTAACGGTGAACAAGCACGGGGTCAAACTTCTCATTACCGGCCGGGACAGGAGTGTGAGTGGTGAAGATCGTGGTTGACCAGATATACTGGGCCGCTTCTTTGAAGCTGAGGTGGTGCTCTTCCATCAGGAATCGCGCTCGCTGAAGCGACAGGAACCAGGCGTGACCTTCGTTGATGTGGAAAATGGCCGGGTTGATGCCAAGTGCCCGAAGGGCCCGCACGCCACCGATCCCAAGGACAATTTCCTGGCGGATTCGCATATCCTTATCACCGCCATAGAGGACAGATGTTATCTCTCGTGCTTTAGATGAATTCTCGGGTATATTCGTATCCAGAAGGTACATTGGCACGAGACCGATCAACACTTTCCATACCTGAATCTGCACCGGCACATTGTCCAGAACCAGTGATACCCGCAGTGGTTCGTCATTCTCATTCTTCACCAGTTGCACAGGCATATGGTACCAGTCGTTTTCTTCATAACGCTCCTGTTGCCAGCCGTCACTGGAGAGAAACTGGCGGAAATACCCGTATCGATACAACAGACCCACGGCTATCATGGGCAGACCAAGGTCAGAGGCGGATTTGAGTGTATCACCGGAGAGTACACCCAGACCGCCAGAATAGACCGGCAGGCCGGTGTCCAGACCGTATTCAAGAGAGAAGTAAGCTATCGGGTCCTTTTCATACTCTCCGTACTTGTAGTGAAACCATTTCTTGCGATGCAGGTAGTCTTGGTACTTCTCATATACCTTGTCAAGTGTGGCCAGGAAGCCTTCATCCTCAGCCGTTTTCTGGAGGGCGTGCTGGGGAAGCTGTGAGAGCATCTGGACCAGGTTCTGGTAAGTTCTTTCCCACAGGTCAGGATCGAGCCGGATGAACAGTTTGACGACGTCCCAGTTCCAGGAGTACCAGAGGTTGTTAGCCATTTCCTGGAGGGGTTTGAGTTGCTCGGGAAGTTTTGGCAGTACTAAAAGTTGTTTGACCCGCATAGAAAATCCTGATTAATCAGTAATCGTCTGTTTTACAACTGGCCCTAGCTATCATGTTTTATCGGTTCAGGCAACAATAAATTCACGCAAGTATCTGAATTACCATCAGCGGGGAAGAGGGTAAATGAGCACCGGTCAAGTGGAAGCGGGCCTGCCAGCCACGCTCGAGAACAAACCATGTGGTGCCGATAAAAACATGATGGAAAGTCTTTGATTTGAAAACATCTTTATGTACACTATAGCTTATGCGTAAGTCAGCAAAGCGTATTGGGATCCTGACCGGTGGCGGTGATTGCCCCGGCCTCAATGCTGTTATACGGGCGATTGTAAAGACGGCCGAGAACGACTACGACATCGAAGTAGTCGGCTTTCTGGACGGATACGAAGGCCTGATTGAAAACCGGTTTCGGACCATCCGTTTGGAGGATGTGTCCGGTCTTCTGGCGCGGGGCGGAACCATACTCGGGACTTCCAACCGGGCCGATCCCTTCAACTTCCCGGTTCTGCAGGGAGAGGATTATGTCTATCTGGACCGTTCATTGCAGGCGATCAGAAATCTTGAGTCGCTGGGTCTGGATGCCCTGATTGCGATTGGCGGCGATGGCACCATGGCAGCTTCGGCGCGAATGCTCGAGAAGGGGCTGCCGGTGGTTGGAGTGCCAAAAACAATTGATAATGATCTCTGGGGAACCGATATCACTTTCGGGTTTGACTCCGCGCTGTCAACTGCAACCGAGGCAATCGACAAGATACACACGACAGCTCAATCACACCACAGGATTATGATTGTTGAGACAATGGGCCGCTATGCCGGTTGGCTGGCGCTCGGAGCCGGCCTGGCCGGTGGGGGTGATATTATTCTTATACCGGAGATTCCCTATGATATCGACAGTGTTGTAGACCAGGTACGGAGCCGCAACTCACTTGGCAAAAACTTCTCGATAGTGGTAGTTGGCGAAGGAGCCAGACCGCAGGGTGGGGATATGGTCGTCAAGCGCGTGGTGGAGACCTCGCCGGATGCTGTCAGACTGGGCGGTATCTCTAATCAACTTGCGGCCCAACTGGAGGGATTAACCAACCTTGAGTGTCGGGTTACCATCCTCGGTCATCTTCTCCGTGGTGGAACGCCAACCGCGTTCGACCGTATTCTGGCCACCCGCTTTGGCATGGAGGCAGTCCACATGGTAGCACGGGGAGAGATCGGCCAGATAGTGGTGCTTCAGGGGTCTGACCTGGGAAGCGTCCCGATTCGGGATGTGGCGGGCAAGCAGCGGAAGGTCACGCCTGATCATCCCTGGATAAAAACCGCCCGATCACTCGGTATATGCCTGGGGAACCCGACCAACGTACCACTTGAGGAGTACCTCCGGAATTGAAAAAGAGCATCTCTTGTTGTCTGGGGCTCTCGGCTGTCAGGATACGAAATAAATGTGGTACACGTATAGACCAAACCAATTACCATAAC
>JAOZPL010000007.1:6372-18225 GCA_029932795.1 Candidatus Zixiibacteriota bacterium
CATCAAGCGCTCCCAGGCATACCGGGTAGCATACAAGGACCTGGATTTCCTGGGCAGAGGCGAGTTGCGGCCGAACCGGCTGGAACTGGAGCTGTTGAAGCCGGAGATGATTCTGCAGCATTCCCATATCAGGTCTACTATCGTTGTCTTCGGGGGCACGCGAATTACCGAACCATCCGAGGCAAGAGCGAAAGTGCGATTGATTGAGAAAAAACTGCGTAAGAAACCGAATGACAGAAAGCTACGCCGGGATTTGTCTATTGCCAGAGCGGTTCTTAAGAAGGCCCAATACTATGATGAGGCTCGCGAGTTCGCGCGATTGGTTTCCTCTGAATGTCAGATGGACAACGATCACGAGTATGTTATTGTTACTGGTGGTGGCCCGGGGATTATGGAAGCCGCCAATCGAGGGGCGTATGATGTCGGTGCCAAGTCCATCGGTATGAATATAACACTGCCACTCGAACAGGAGCCTAATCCCTATATCTCGCCTGAACTTTGCATGCAGTTTCATTACTTTGCGATCAGGAAGATGCATTTCATGCTCAGGGCTAAAGCGCTGGTCGCCTTTCCCGGCGGTTATGGTACTCTCGATGAGCTGTTCGAGGCGCTGACGTTGGTTCAGACTCAGAAAATGGGACCATTGCCGATTGTCCTGTTCGGAGAGAAATACTGGAAGCGTGTTATTGACTTCGATTATCTCGTAAACGAAGGTACAATTGGAGAAGAGGATAAGCGGCATTTTGTCTATGCTGATAAAGCACAGGATGCGTGGAATTTTATCAAGTATTTCTATCGAGCCAAGGAAGCTGTCCCTTAGGAGATGCATCAGCGTCGCTTGTTACCGGTCATCTACCTCTAAAGATAGCATCATTCCTTAACAGACTTCATCACGTTATTGGGAAAGGCTGAACCCTTTCGGGTTCAGCCCTCAATACAGAAAGTAGGCGGTTTGCCTATTGAACTTTCCTTGCCTACTTCTTCGTATACTCCCGCTGTGCTTTCTTGGTGGCCTCAATCTGTCGTAGAACCTCTTTGAAGTGGGCTCTGGTCATGCCGTTAATGGTCGAGGATTGGATTGCCTTCCGTGCGGCTGACTCCAGAATATCCAGATCGTTGGCTGCCAGCGTAAGCGCGTCGGATGGATAGCTGCCTGACCTGCTCAGATAGATATTGCTTATCCCGTTCAGATGGGATAATTGCAACTGGCGTCGGAAGCTGTTGACATTGCTGGGGCCAACAATCTCACCCCAGATAGCCCGTCGGACATCGGTGAACATGTCATACATCGTGTATTTCTCATCACCCGCCTTATATCTCTCCTGGTTGTTAAGCAGTCGGCCAAGGATATAGGGGCCGTATAAATTAATGAGTGCCGTGCTTTGGTACTTCAAGGCCACCTGGTGCAGTGGGAAATCAACCTGTGGAACCCTCATGGCTGACCAGGAAAAGTCCTGAAGGTTCTCCTGCTGTAGTTTGTTGAGCAGGTCGGCGGGGAGGTCAAAGGCGTCCGGAGCGAAAAGGTTGTCGCGTAGAAACGCAACCGCCTCCCGTTGCTTGGCCGCCGGCACCGGTTCAAACGGCAGCTTGCCGCCCGGGTCTCCGATGTGATGCCTGTGATGGTAAAGGCCGCCGACGTATTTCGGAATCACCCTAGACATGATACTGTAAGATCGCCAACCATACCTGAACACCGAGTAGATCTTCTGGTACCGCTGGCCCTCAGTTTCAAACTCCCTGATTCCCTTTTGCCATAGTTCCTTGGTAAGGCTGAGCTGGTGTTCGGCGTAGTCGAGTGGGTCAGCTCCCTGATCGAACAGATTGACCAGCGGGTCAACCGATTTGCTGCTGTACCCAAAAGCGTCCTCGTCCGTGCCGTAGGTCAGAAGCGGGTCAGCAGAACGAGAGGCAATCTCCTGAAGTTTGGGTAGTTCTTCCTCCGGGGTTTCGGCTTTGAAGTCAGAGTATCCGTATTCAACCACCCAGTAATCCCAAGGTCCGGGTGTCGATGGGTAAAACTCTCCCTGCGTCCCGCCCAGTAAATGGATATTCGACGGATTATAGTCCATTACTGATCCGGTGGTGCTGTGCTCTCTGGTGAATTCCCGATCGCTTAACTGGTCAAGCGTGTAGATTGTGGACGCCTTAAAATTGTGGCGGAGGCCAAGGGTATGACCAACCTCGTGCGCTACCGTCTCGACAAGATAGGCGTGTACAAACTCCCTTGTCAGTGAGTCTTTGTTGGCTAGATCGCCGACGGTACTCAACATGAAGGACAGGCCGAAAGCTGCCTCGCGGGCTGATTCGAGAGCATGGTTACATACGTAAGAGTGTGTCTCCGAGATGGGGAGAGTCTGCTCGGGTTCAAAGAGTTCCATTCCCTCCGGGAGAGTGCCGTCGAATGAAAGAGGAGAAATCCACATCTCCGCCGTATTTAATATATAGCGGACAAAGTCGGCTGAGATGCGGATATCGGCGTCGTATATCTGGCCCGTGAAGGGATTTGCCCGGCTCGGCCCGACTGCATAGCCGGCTCCCGGCTGCACCATCCACTGGAAGGTGTTGTACCGGACATCAGCGGGGTCCCAGTCGGCGTCGTCCGGCATCTGTTTGGCTATGATCGCGTTCCTGAATCCGATTTTCTCAAAACAGGGATTCCAGAACTCGATCCCTTCGGCGATAGCATCCCGGTATTCTTCCGGGACGGTGTTTTCTATCCAGAAGACGATTGGCTCGACCGGCTCGGAGATACGGGCATCCGGGTTTTTCTTCTTCAGATGCCAGCGATCAATATACCGCACGTAGGGAGTCTCCGTGTCAAGCGAGTTGTAATCCTGATAGACAGTCATGAAATAACCGATCCGATCATCAGCAAGCCTCGGCACGTAGTCGGTCTCCGGTAGCGTGGACAGTGAATAGTGATAGGTGTGGAAAAAGCTGTAGCCACTTTGCAGCGTCGTACCCGATTGCGGCTTGGATGTCTTGAAATGCAGCTTGACGTCAATCTCGGTGTTCTCCGGAAATGACTTGACCAGTTCAAAGTAGCTGTTCTTGGTGTCGAAAGAGATACCGGTCTTGGCACGCTGCCCGATGAAGTAACCGGTATGGGCGGCGTCACGAATGAATAAAGAAGCCGGGTCGATCAGAATCACACCCGAATCATCAGGTTTTGACTTGATCTTTGTGGAGGCAATCAGGTGATCGGAGATACCGGACTCAACCGAGCCGTGCATGGTACATGAAGAATCGGCACGGATGCGCACGTTTTTCTCCAGGAGGAGAATGTTCTTCCCGACCCGTTTGAAAAAGAAAGGGTATGTCCGTCCCATGCTGCCATTGTCATAGAAGCGGCCCTCTCCGCGGGTGCGGGATTCACCGCAAAGATAGATCGGCCCCAGATGTTCCGGTTTGATCGCCATCAGCATGCTATTATCCACGGTGTCATGATAGAATGTGAACAGGCCTTCAATAACCACTTTATCTTTGATCAGGTCAGCAAACGGTTTCTCCTTGCTTTTATCCTCACCCGGTTTCTTGGCTGACTTGTCGGGAGATTTCCCGTGGTGCAACTGTGAATGATCACGTCGGCCACCATAGGCGGTGGCTGACAACAGCAGAATGATTGTCAGCAGGTGAACGCCGGTACCAAATACTCTCGAACGCATAGCATACTCCTGTAATTGATGTGATTGTCAGTACATTATTGTTTGTTCTACGTTACTATCCCGTTCAAGTTGCGTAACTCGTTGCCATCCGTAAAAAAACACAAAATATGGTGATTCCCTCGCCGGGCAAGCGAAAAAAGCTGATGGCACCACTTTGATTGATGTTACCGGTGTGACAGGTTGTAATCCAGGTATTGATTACCTTTGGCCGTGAGGTCATAATACGTGTGGTTGCGGTGCTTGATCCATTTGTGGTCGGTCAGTCCTTTCCGATACTGGACGATTACGGCGTTGACTCTCTTGAGAAGCCCCATGGCACGCAGTTTCTTGTGCCGGTCGAAAGCTACCGCTCTGTCAATTTCCACCATACTGGCGACCATGAGAGAGTAATCAATACCGTAGGTGCGGTGGTGGTTCAGGATCGCGAAGTCAATCTCGTCCAGTTCCGCATAGTCCCTGTCAGGGGAGAAACTGTCCTCTTGTACAATGTTGTTCCACTCGAGTGATACCAGTCTGGCCGGGTCGGCTTTGTTCAGGTTGGGGCAATCGTGCCGATGGACTTTCAACAGACTCTCGTGGCTGTGGTAGCCGATGATCTTATCCGGCGGAGTGGGGGAACAGCACCGCGCCAGTATATAGCCTTCTTTGAGCCTTATTTCCTCTTGCATATGGATGCAATATACCGTTCTGTTGCCCAGCGCGAAAATTCAATTTGTCATGCCTTCGGGGTTCCAGTACATTGGCTCAAACGATCAGAGACCTTAGGAGCAGTATGAGCGATTCTTTGATTACTTCAGCTTCCGGTATTATTGCGATGCTGGCGGCGGTGGCGTCCTTCTTCTTTTTTTTAGAGAAAAAAACCGGTTGGAAACTGTTCAATTACTTCCCGCCATTGTTGTTCATTTACCTCGTGCCGGTAGCGCTGTCCAATGCCGGAGTTATACCGACCAAATCCCCCGCATACGATTTCATGGGAGCCTATGTGCTGCCAATGTTCCTGACTATCATGCTGCTCAATGTTGACATCCGGGCTACGGTTCGGGTGATGGGGAAGGGTGTGTTTGTTATGTTGCTGGGCACCGTCGGTGTGATGGTCGGGGCGCCGATCGGCTATTTCCTTGTTAAACATGGTCTTGGGCCAAACGCCTGGCAGGCATATGGAGCTCTGGCCGGGAGCTGGATAGGCGGCACCGGCAATATGCTGGCAGTGGCGCAGATGGTCGATCTGGACGAAAGCTCGCTGGAGTTCGGCTATGCCGTCATTGCCGACAACGCCGTCTACCTGATCTGGTTGCCGATCATGCTCGGTTCCAAGAACTTGGCCGGCTGGTTTCACAAATTCACAAAGGTTTCATCGCAACGGCTGGAACGGATGGAAGCGGCGGCCAAAAAGTTGATTGTTGACAAAGGGCCGATGGAGATGCGGCATTTTCTGTACCTGATATTTCTTGGTTTCGCAGTAACAACGCTGTCAATCTGGATAGCGGAACAGATTGAGCCGATCAAGACCGCATCCGGCCAGACAATTGTCTCCACCAACACTTATAAGATACTTCTGGTTACAATCTTCGGAGTTTTGCTCTCGTTCACAAAAGCGAATCGTATTCCCGGGTCGCACGCCTTCTCGATGGCCCTCGTTTATCTGTTTGTAGCGCGAATGGGAGCCAAGGCGGACCTCAGTAATCTGGACAGTTCTGTGCTCTGGTTCCTTCTGGGGGCGTATATCTGGATATTTATCCACGGTGCATTTTTACTGGGGGCGGCCAGACTGTTCCGGGTCGATGTTCACACGGCGGCTATTTCTTCCGCAGCCAATATCGGTGGGGCGGCCTCGGCGCCAATTGTTGCGGCCTATCACAAACCGGCACTGGTGCCGGTCTCGGTGCTGATGGCTCTGCTGGGGTATGCTATCGGTAACCCGGCAGCCTATATCGCGGCGCTGCTATGTCGCTGGGTGGCGTAAGGCAACGGAGTTGTCGATTAATCCTCCACAGCGCCGCGCATTGGGACGAAACGAACGTCGTAGAGATACTTCTTTTCAATTCCTTTGGAAGTCTTACGAATAGCATAAAGTTCCTGACGTCCCAGCCGGCCAAATTCCAGTGGGATGACGAGCCAGCCCTCCGGTGCCAGTTGGTCGGTGAGCGCTTCAGGTATTTTCGGCGCTGCGGAAGTGACGATGATACCATTGTAGGGGGCATGTTCCGGCCAGCCAAGAGAGCCGTCGCCGTGCCTTGATTTGATATTCCGGTAGCCCAGGTGTTTGAGTAGTGTCGTGGCAGCCTCCAGCAATTCCGGTATTATCTCGATGGTATAGACTTCGTGTGCTATCTCGGCCAGGATTGCCGTTTGATACCCGCAGCCAGTGCCAATGTCAAGAACACGAGAGTTAGAGGTCAGTCTAAGGTGCTCCGTCATGGAGGCGACAATGTAAGGCTGTGAGATCGTCTGTCCATGCCCTATGGGTAGTGGACCATCAAGGTACGCCTCGTCGATACGATCAGGCGGTACAAACCGATGTCTGGGCACAGTACGCATAGCCGCCAGCACGGCGGAATCCAGCACGCCCCGTCGAACGATCTGCTCGTCCACCATTCGCAGCCGTCTGGAGGTGAGGGCGGCATCATCAAATATCTTTCCCTGTTGTCCCATGGAACTTGAAACATATACAAAACAGTTGGTTGTGTAAATGAATTCGCTGTCTTCTTAAAAAAAGAGGGACCGATCAATTGATCGATCCCTCGTAGGAGTCGTTAAAGCATTTTCTTCATGTTTAGGGACAGTTCGGCTCCGGCCCCTCCAGGAAAAGGTAGGCGATGAGGTAGGTTACGTCGGCGATATCAACCAGGTCATCGCCGTCAACTGACGCTGCCTGCCACGGGTCCGGCGGATCTCCATATAGGAAAAGATAAGATATCAGGAATGTCAGGTCACCGATATCCGGTGTGCTCGGGACGCCATCAATATCGCCGCAAATGTATGCCTGATACAGGAAACTGAAGGGTTCACTGTAAGAGCTGGCGTGCCCCGCTGCGTCAAACGTACGTGCTCGCCAGTAGTAAGTAGTGCCGAGTTCAAGGGGCGGAGACGTCAGGAGTTTGACAGTGTCGTACACATTTCCCGCGAAAGTCCAGTTGGTCCAGTCGGGGCGGTTAGATACATGGAGGTAAACATACTCGGGTGCAATCTCATGCGGTGGTGGCTCTCCGTACTGCCAGGCTAACGTGAGCGGGTTATCATCCAGCACGTACCCGTCCACAGGTAACAGCAGGGTCGGGATCACCGGAGCTGTCGTGTCAAGAACGAAGGTCTCTGTAGTTGAGAACTCGGCAACGTTTCCGGCTAGATCAAAGCGTTGCACTCGCCAATACCATCGTCCTTCATCGATTGTGTCGGTCATCTGATAATCCAGGCCGCTAATTGAATCATACTCCATAAGCTCGGTCACGAAACCGGAATCCCGGGCCAGTTGAATCAGGCTGAGCTCAGGTGCTTCTGAACCGGGGACGCTGCCATCCCCTTCGCCAAACACAAACGTAAACAGATTAGCACCGACGTAGTTTCCTTCCACCGGGTACTCGGGGGCGGCAATCAGGGGAGCGATATTGTCCACAACCATCTGTCGGGGTTTCAGCTGCAGAGACGATGAGTCACTGTCCACAAATCTACGTACGGCCCAGAAGAATAAACCGTCGGGCAAGGAGTCAGCGATTGGCATTGTAAACGCCGTCTCGGTGATTCCGGTGTAGGTTCTGACAAGACTGGTGATGAGGCTGTCACTGGCAAGATACAGCGTGTAGGAATCCGAGGCGTCGCTTGTCCAGTCGAACGAATGCACTCTCTCCTGGGTGTAGATGAGGGTATCCGGAGACAGTAGAGTTGGTGGGAAGTAAGGATTATTGGCCACCAGTGTGAATGTCGTGGTGTCAAAGGCTCCACCCGTGCTTGAGGCTGTCAATGTCACAATGTTGGTGCTCAGATGTGGTACCTCGGCGGGCACTGTCACCGTGAACCAGCTGGGTCCACTACTTCCGGAGTACAGGTATTTGATCTGGGAAGGAGGTGAGAACATCCAACCCTGCTCATCTGTCGGAGTGATAGTGACGGTGTCTTTGGCATTTCCAAAATTACTGACCGTGACGCTGAACTGGTACGTGTCCGGGGATGCCACCGTGTCTTCCGGCGGTGGAGTAAGACTTATGTCATAAACAGCATTAGCTGTCACCGTCACCACTCCCTGATCCTGTGCGTAAGGATTGGTAAGGCTTGCAACCTGGCATGTGATATCAGCATCCTGTCCCGCCGTCGCGTCGGAAGGGATATCGGCCAATACAACAAAGTGGACGGAATCATACGGGTTGAGATGTACGGTTGTGTCAATTGTTGCCTGCAGCCAGAGAACGTTATCGCTGATCTGTACGTGCAGGCTATCTAAGTTGGCACCAACGTTCGAGGCCCAGAACTCCGCCTGAACCGTCGTGCCCGGGTCTCCCGAAGGATTATCACCGGCATAAGCGGCCACGGCGACAACATTGCCCGGCATGTAGGAAGAGTCCGGGGTGAAAACCAGCGAATACAGCTGGGGGCCCTCGGGCACGTTATATCCTTGTACCACTGCTGTCCAAAGACCTGCTACGGGGTCGTCAATCTCCACCGTTTCAACGTTGTTCAGGTGATCTTCGCCTCTGCCGGCAGCGGCTGTCGGTACGTCCGGATTAAGAACCCAGGGGTACTCTTCGTTATCAAACGGGTCAATCAGAATGAGGTCAAGGTCATTCTTGAGGGTCTGGCTGGCGCTGGCCACGCCTCCCGGATCATCCCATACCAGCGTGACCTTCAATTTGGTGGTGCTTCCCATGACTGTGATATCGTAAACATCACTGCCGCCGGTGGAGATTTCACTCTGGACGTACGATGGTTCACCAATACCGATCTTGACGGCTGCGGCCACACCGTCAACTTTACCATGACCGTACACATAATCCGGTCCTGTGTTCCCCAAATCTATAGCGGTGTTAATCAAGATGCCTTTGACCGTTGATGACAGGAGAGTACCGGAATCTATCATAGTATTCCACTGTTCCTGTAGCAGAGCGATAGTCCCGGCTACCGCCGGCGAGGACATGGAGGTACCGCACATTACCTTGTATCCGCTGCCTAACTTGCAACTTGTCAAACCCCCGTCACCGCCGGACTGGCAGCCCGGGCCGACAACGTCCGGCTTCACACGGCCGTCGTCCGTCGGTCCCCATGATGAGAAACTGGTCATAGTATTATTATTGGAGTTAATGGCACCCACAGTGATTACATTTTTGCAGCAAGCAAGAGCTCCGATTGTATTATAGGTCCAGCCGAGAGAACCGCACTCGTCGGAAGCGTGGCTGCGCTGGTTGCCGGCTGACCAACAGATTGTGATTGGAGCCCCCGTCGATCCGCGTACGATATTGTCCAGTGTCGTGTTCTGCGTAAAATAATTGCCGAGAGTATTCTCGCAGGCGGATTGCGTAGCGGGGTCGCCTACTCCATACCCCCACGAATTGTTGGCGACCGTGGCACCCCAACTGTTGATGACTGTGGAGTACTCGCTGGATGCCTCCGAAGCGGTGTTCCACCAAATCTGGGTTAACAGTTCTGCGGCAGGAGCCATGCCACGGTATGTTCCGCTTGAGTTGTTTCCGTCGCCCATGATTGTTCCGGCAACATGGGTAGAATGGTTAGTAGGTGCCGACATATCAAGCGAGTAGACACGCAAGCTGAAATCCGGGTGCATCTCATCGGCGCGTCCGCTATCCCACTCGGCTACAACAATACCGGACCCACTCAGACCGAACGGCGCTTGTTGCAGCACCTCCGCTCCAGTATTATACCGTGCCGAGTTGTTGTTCTCTACTGGTTCCGGCATGGCCGGCTCAATCCAGAGAACCGCATCCAGTTCCGACAGACGGAAGTACATGGGCTCATCGACAATCAGCTCAATCACTCCTGCCGATGGCTCCAGGCCGAGTATCTCAGCATCGAGATCCCTCTCCAAATTGTCGGCCCAGAGTTGCAGATCCTCATCTGGATGGATAACCACTGCAAACTGAACCCTGTTGCCGCCACGACGCGCCCAATCACCGATGCCAGCCTCCGTAATCCATGGGGAAATCTTCTGCCCAGGCTGGATGCCGCCAAACCAGCGGATCCCGTAATCCTGCATGAGTGCCTGAGTTACTGTTCCCGTGAGACGGGCTGTGTATGCGAAATTCGGAACGTAGTCAAGAAGATTGACTCCCTCATCTTGTAGACGTTCTCGTTCATTGTCTGTTACCGGCCCGTCGAACTGGATAAGAATGTGCTTTCCCTGCAAGGCTGAGGCTGCCTGTGGGATAGTGCGCATGGGTGCCGGTTTGAATTCACCGGTAGTGAGTTTTATCGCGTAGTCAAGATCAGCGGCGCTGCTGCCGGTTGCCAGCAGAACAAAGAAGCAGGCAACCAGAGCACTGCGGGTTGTAAAACTCATGACCTTCCCTTTTTCTCCTAACCGTGAGGCGATTAACTGTTTAATTGACGGCAAACGGGTACTCCAGCTGTCTTAGTATAATACAATACAACTGCTTGTCAAATACAATCTCGCTTAAGCAAAGCCACTTGTACCATAATCATCGGCCTACATCTACAACAGGATAACTCCCCAGTTTGTTCACCATCTGTCTATTATCGACGATAATCGAAATAAGAAAATATAATTCCTTTATCATTTCAGAAGGAGCATCTTTCGCGTGGCTGAGAGCTCCCCGGCGGACAGCCTGTAGAAGTATACACCAGCCGCGACTGGATGTCCGGTCTGGTCATTCCCTTCCCATGTCGCAGAATGTGCGCCGACTCGGTAGAAGCCCCGTTGAAGGACTGTGACCTTCTGCCCCAGTAGATTGTAAACGGACAGTTCTATATCAGTTGCATTCGGTAAATAAAATCGTATCAGGGTTACCGGATTAAATGGGTTGGGGTAGTTCTGGGACAGGGCAAATCGATCTGGTGTTCCGTGACGTTCTCCTTCGACACCCGTTCCAAGCTCGACCGATTTGTTGAGCGCAAACTCTGAACTGTTGTTGTTGAGATCGGTAACAATAGCGCTGATCGTGTCACCCGTGCTCAGCCCCGCAACCGGTATCACGAACATCCCGCTCTGGTCGGCGAGACCACTTCCGACAAGGGTGATCCCTTCGCCGTGATTCGAGGGGTCCGGTCTGACCAGGTAGACATCAACTTGGCCGCTCGGCGGCGCCTCGTAGCCGACGACTGATTCTGTTGACGCACTGGAAATTACGGGTGGCAGGATATTCCCCTGGGCTCCGTTGCGGACGGCAATTGCAAGGCTGTCGTTGTCGCGCGTAAGGTTGTGCCTGATCGTATTGGAACGGCAGCCGATCCCGCTAAGGTAGATGCCATGGCCGTGGTTCATAGCGATCAGGTTGCCACACTCCCGGGTATCTCCGCCAATCTCGTTGTCTGTCGCACCATCAAACAGGCTGATGCCGTGTCCGGTGTTTTCAACCCTGGAAAGACCATCGGCACTGGTACCGATATAGTTACCGATTATTCTGTTGTAAACGGTTCCAGTCCCGAAAACATGTATGCCGCGACCGATCCCGGTTATAACACTGCCGACCCCATTGCCGGCGATGACATTCTTTTTACTCGGTGTTTCACCGCCAATGATATTATAGCTGGCACCCTGGCCGACAACAACTCCGGCGCTGCCGTTTCTGAGGGCACGGGTGCCGGTGACATCAAGGCCGATATAGTTACCGCTGATTGTGTTATGGTCAGTGCCGGCATCGGTTAAAAGCACTCCGCACCCGAGGGGGAAGATATCGCCACGGTTCCCTGAAATTATATTTCCTTCGGCAGGTGTCTGACCACCGATGACATTCCGACGAGCGCCATCTCGGATGACAACGCCGGTTCCATTGGGAACGGAACTGGTAGCGTGGACATTAACGCCAATGAAGTTCCCGGCTATCTGGTTGCGATCGGTACCGACACCTGAGATTAGAACACCTGAATGTGGATTCCCGGAAATGACATTCCCCTCGTCTTCCTCTGCACCACCTATGAGGTTATCGGAGGCTCCAGAGTCGATCTCGACTCCGTGTCCGGCCTCCCACCCGTTGCCCAGGCCTTTGGTTCCACGAACGTCCACACC
>JAOZPL010000161.1:0-1852 GCA_029932795.1 Candidatus Zixiibacteriota bacterium
ACTGTCTATCAGGAATCGAAGCGTATCCGGTTTACAGAGAAAGACCGAGGTGTCATTGGGGCACTTCAGAGCGATATCCTCGTCGGTCTGAATAGTCACCACCGCTGTGTCAACTATAGTGAACTCGCAGCTATCCGTGACCGTCAGCACGATCACGTGCTCCCCCTGGGTATAGGGTACAAAACAGACTTGATTATCAATGAACGTATATGGTTCGTTAACCGTGATGCTCGTAATATCGTTATCGGGATCTCTGATGAGCGGAGTCAGACAGACTTCCTGCGGATAGCAGAGATACAGGGTCGTGTCGTCAAAGTTCGTTATGGTCGGCGGGGCACCGATCTTAACTGATACAATCACCGTATCGCTCATCATAACGTTGCAGTCATCTTCAACATATACGATTACCGTATCGACACCGGAGCTGTCGGGCAGGTAGCAGAATCGATTGTCAGCCGGATAGTATGTACCCCCGGAGTTGTTGGTAATCGTTTTAATATTGTCATCTTCAATAATGACGGAATCGATACAAATCTCTTCCATTCCGCAAAGAACGACATTGAAATCCTCCCCGAGATCAACCGTCGGCTCCGTATTCATACTTACAGTCACCTGAGTTGTGTCGCTGCCGGACTCTCTGCAGCTATCGATGGCACTAAGAACCAGCGTGTACAGGCCGGCAGTGTCGGCCTCAAAACAGAACTGCTCCATGTCTCTGTTGTAGTACCCGTAGTTGACCAGAATACTGTCAGGATTGATATTGAAGTCAGGATCGTCGACGGTTGCCCGGAAGCAGACAGCCTGCGGAACGCAAAGAGATATCGGGAAATCTACTGCCATGCTGACATCCGGCGGACGGTTGACGACAATCATCACCGGCACCGTGCAGGTGTCAGCACCACAACTGTCAGCCGCTTCGATGACAACATCAAGCCGGGTCGAGTCGTAAGCTTCTATGCAAACGGTTAAGCCCTCAAGCGTGGCATTGCCGGAAAGAACGCGCAGAGCGACCGCCTCAGGGTGTTCATCGATTACCTCAATGTCAAAACAGACTGTTCCCGCACTACACGGCCGGAAAAACTGTGAGTCCGGACACACCAACTCAGGCGGGTTATCGACAAAAACCGTGATAAAAACCGTGTCAAGACAGCACATCGGAGCCGGTGGTTGTAACCCACCATCATTGACCTGCACGCAACTGTCGATGGGGCGATAGACGAACATGTAGGTCGCGGAATCAACATCGGCCGGCCAGAAACAGGTTTGCCCCGACGTATCGGACAACTGGGTAAACGTTCCCAGACCTTCCAGCATCTTGATTGTAATGGAGTCACCTTCGGGATCGAAGGCAAAAACATCAAAGCATATTTCCTGGACGCCGCAAAGATAGACGGTTGAATCATATCCATCAACATACGGTGGGAGATTCAACACCAGGCTGTCCTGCACCAGCGCCGTGTCAGCACCACACAAGCCGGTGACCTCTACTTCAAAGTCAAACACGCCGGAAGTATCAGGCTGATAGATAATAACGCCGGTGATAGAATCGATTGTGCCGGGGCCGGAAATCAGCCCGAACCTCCAGTCACCTTCCGGGTTATCATAAGTCAGAGCGAGTATCCGCTCCTCCTTGAGATTGCACAGCTCAGCCACGAAGAACTGGTCCTCAAGTGAGGGAAGTTCTCCCAGTTCGATCGTATATGTAACCGAATCGATAGCAAACAGCCCCTGGTCATCCTCAACCCTGAAGACGAAACTGTATATGCCGGCTGTATCGGGAATTAAGCAGATAGTATCTGTCACGCTCCCCACAGCCGTAACCGGTGGCTGCATATCAGGCGGAACCTGAAGA
>JAOZPL010000161.1:1862-5160 GCA_029932795.1 Candidatus Zixiibacteriota bacterium
GAGGGTGACAACATCTCCGGGGTCAGGGTCAAAACCTGTCGCTTCAAAGCAGAACTCCTCACCCGGGCAGATTTCGAAAAGCGAATCATCCGGCAACAGCAGTTCTGGAGGATTGTTGGGCAAAGCGATACAGGAGGTAGAGAACTCTATCCCGTCCCCTTCGTATGCAAATACTCCCGTGTAGCGCATTCCGTAGTCTTCATCACAGGGGTAACTCTCGGGCGATTGAATCAGCCCGTGGAGATTGTAGCTGGCCCCCGGAAGCTCTTTGGGGGTGAAGATGGTGATATTCGGATCAAGCTCCGGCTCGTTGCCCGCCTGGGACTGGTACGGGTCAAGCAGGCCGGGATAGGTGTCTGTGAATCCGTCCACCTCGGACAGGCGCGTCATGGCAGCACCCAGATATATCTGGTCAGGGCCGAAGATGCCACAGTGAGCGGACGACCAGATATTAAAATCGACAGCACAGCCGATCAACTGGACTGACAGAAAATCATTGACATCCCCTTGCTCCTGCTTGTATTCCTTGGTCGTAACGTCCCACCAGATCTCATAGAGATCTGTGTCCCACTGGACCCATCCCCAGCGGTCGTTCTGATCGAGACAGAGATTCTCTGTCGTATCGCCCCAGAGCTCAAACTCATTAACAAAGACATTAACATTGAGCTCCGGGGGTTGATCCATGATAGCCAGAATCGAACCGTGGAATTGCTCGAGAGAATTGCCCACCGAATAGATATGGCTGACAATACTCCACTTCCCCTGATCCCAGAAAATGAAATAGCCTCCGGAATCGGGCGGTGGAAATGGGATATCCGGTGTTCCCTTAAAGAGAGTTGTATCAACCTGGTTGTAGTTGGGAGGAGGTCCGGGCGGAGCGTTAGTTCCGGGATAATAGTATGCCAGTGCTGGATCGACGCCGCCCCAAAAAGCAATAACTACTGTCAGGCCAAGGAGATAAGAGGTAAGGCTGCAAAAGAACCCTGGTCCCTTCATCTTTCCTCCAAAATCACAAGTGCGTGCTGCAACAACAGCGTCCGAGGAACAACCCGTGACACCTGCGGAGACTTGATTAAGCCCCTCCAGAACGCAGGCACCCTCAGCAACAAAATCTCTGCATTTCCTACCGGATCGCTGTCAAGCACGCGATAATAACAGAGTAGTAAGCAGTCGCAGTAAAGTTGTCCTTTAGCCGCCATAAATATAGTTTTTTTGTCCTTTATGTCAAGCGCAATAGTTGCCGGGTGCTGAGAATGCAAGAATCAGGCCAATTCGTAACCGAGTACCAGTTGGCGGATTAGAGAGTCTTAGCAGCTTCGCCTGCATACCTCTGGCCTTTATATGAAGGCCGGGATACAAGAATGTGCTATCTGTTTCCTATTAGCTGAGGGCAGTAAATGACATTTTCTGGGGATCAACCGGACTTTCAAACCGAAAGACACAACCCGAGAAAGAGGACCTGGTTCTGAACTCGATCGGCAGGGTGTCATCCCTGCCGACCACTAAACAACCCAGTGAACTTTCACAATTTGCCGGGCAGCCTCCAGACAAAGAAGGGAACTCGTCAGTTACCACCGAGGATAATCGGCAGATCGCCAGAGGAGTTACCTATAATAACAACCTTGGTGTTGGGGGACTCGGCTATTTCCTGCGTAGCTTCGATCCCCTTCCATTTCAAGTATGAGGGAGTAATACCGGCCGCAACGATCTTCTGGAAGTCGGCTATCCCCTTGGCCTCAATCCGTTTGCGCTCCGCCTCCAGTTTTTCCTTTTCTATCGTGAACCGCATCTTCTGGGCTTCCTGATCCGCGGCCAGTTTGAAATTAATCGCCTCGGAAATCTTCTGCGGGATTTGCACGTCACGTACCAGAATATTCTGCACGTTTGTAAACTTGTCCGCCATCTCCTTGGTCAGATTCTGCATGATCTCATTCTGTAGCTCCTCCCGCTTGGTGGAATATATTTCCTCCGGCTTGTACCGCCCGGCGATAGATCGGGCCACCGCCCTGAGGGTTGGTGCCAAAGCCACATCATAGTAACCGGGACCGATTGTCACCTGCAGCGAATCGAGCTTGTCAATTACGGGGCGGTAGAGAATCGACACCTCCAGTCGCATGGTGGCACCGTCAGAAGAAAGTACTGCCAGATCCTCCCGACGCTCCTGAGTCTGTGTTTTGTAAACGATCATCTTATTCCATGGAAAGTGCCAGTTGAAACCTTCGTCGTAGATCTTGCCGAACTCGGTACCGTCGCCAAAGGTGCTGAAAAACACACCCCGGTGTCCAGAGGGGATCTGCGTGCCGCAGCCGACCATACCCAGAGCCCCGAGAGCAAGAAGAAAAAGCGGCAGACTCTTGAGACTTCTAGTGCTCATAATACCTCCTTGTTTGAGCATTGCTTGATTTAAAAACCACTTACATTTATTCATAATACTAGTATAGCACCTTGTCATTCAATAAAAAACGGCAGAATGTGAACTCGACCATCGCACCCGAAGGCAGTTCCGCCCAGCCACCCGGCAGAGTATCAGTACAACCGATACGGGACGCACCAGCTACGGGTATGGAAAAACTCGTCATCATGAAATGACTGGAGGAAAATGAAACCATACCGGTTGGAGGTGCCGTTTCGGGTATCAACCTCTCCGGTATACTTCTCGCGAGTGAGGCGTTGAAGCGATGTCATGATGTAGCCCCCGTCTCCATCGGCCGCCACAAGAGGATAATCATACTTATTGCCGGTTCCAGCCCAGTCGGTCGTGAGGGACAGCGCGCTGCCGTTCTCGATCAGGGGAATATCGATAAGCTTGATAAAAGGCACTTTGGGTACCGCATTGTGTCTGGATTTCGGGAGCTGGTCATACAGGGCAAGATCCCCGGTATAGGTTTGCATGTCTGACGTCCTCACGGTAACCTTTAGCGGAGCGTTGAGTGTCCCCAGACCGTTGTACCCCCACAGAACCCAGCCAACATAGTTTTTTGAGTCGTCACCAAGTTTCAGAAAGAAAGCATACCTGGTCAACGTGCGATTGGTAGTGTCCACCAGGGTGTCCCCTGGCAATATCCGGACTGTCTTGACCGTGAACATGTCCTGTACGGTGGCAACTGCCTCTCGAAAGCGACCAAGGCTCCCGTAATCCGCCAGCAGGATGCTGTCAGGCGTCCTGATGCTGTCGTACTCGTACGGCGTATTGTAATTGGGTATCCTAAGAGGGACCATATCCACGGGATCAATTCTCTGCTCGTGGCCCAGAATGCTGTCGCAATAAACGGCGGTGTCGCCATTCAGAAGAAGGACC
>JAOZPL010000162.1 GCA_029932795.1 Candidatus Zixiibacteriota bacterium
ACGACAGCCTGATCACCAATTACAGCAACGTCGTTGCGCCTGTCGGCTGGACATACCTCCTGCAAAAGGTTGGCAACGACTGGTGGTTCTGCTGGTGCAATCCAACCGGAGGCAATCCGATCACCAGTACTTACCGCTTCCAGTTTGACAATTCTAATCCCAGCGTCTGGAGTGACTGGAGAACAACTACCGACGGACTCTGTAATCCTTACACGGGAATCGCGGACTCCGCGGAGAATCACAGCACTGAAGCCGATGGCTACGGTTACCGCGTCCATGTACCTAGACTGTGGGAAGAACCGGAAGTGTGGGATCACAAGATGCACTTCCCACAACTGCCGGATGAAGCCGGCTGGGATGTATATGCAGTCTACCCGATGTTCCTTGCCGACGACTTCATGTGTTCGGAAAACGGATATATCAAGGACATCCATTTCTGGGGTTCATGGCTTGAAGGCAATCAGGGTGTACTTTACGGCTTCCTTATAGGCATCTGGTCCGACATACCTGCTGAGCAAAGTCATACCGGATACAGCATGCCGGGCGAGCTGCTTTATATGTGGGATTCACCCCCGTTTATGTGGGAGCCAATTCAGTCACCTACTCGTGAAGGATTTTTCTGGCCCGGCGAAGGGTATATTGACGATGACCACAACGAATACTTCCGGTACGACGTCTTTCTCGACTCGGCTCAATGGTTCCACCAGGATTCAGGCACTATCTACTGGCTGAGTATCTCAGCAGGCGTCGTCGACTACGAGTCGTGGGGATGGAAATCCTCGCAGGATCACTGGAACGATGATGCCGTATGGGCCTGGTGGACTGGCCTCGATCCTTTATGGTACGACATGTACGAGCCACCGGATTACACTCAGTCACTTGACCTGGCATTTGTTATCACCGGTGACTGCTGCATTGGCTTAACGGGGAATGTCGATGATGACCCGGAACACCTTATTGATATCGCTGATCTTACAGCGCTGATCAGCTACCTGTTTATACCGCCGTTCACACCGCCAGCATGTATGCCGGAGGCGAATGTTGACGGTGACCCGGACGGCATTGTGGACATTGGTGATCTGACGGCACTGATTGACTACCTGTTTATCACCTTCACGCCACCGGCACCGTGCCTATAACGGCTTGAAGGTACGAACAGCAGACTTGTGACGCTGAAAAGACCCGGTTGACCCCGGAAGCGCGGGGCAGCCGGGTCTTTTCCTATCTCCGGCTTCGGGGTTCAAACTGAGATGCCGCAGCGTAAAACACTTGCTGCGACCAGGGGGGCCGTGTATCTTCCGGCAAGCAATACCCAGAACATCCGATGGTATGCAGCGTATACTAACAATATGCCCGAACAACGAAGCAACGGAAGGAGAAAATCCCGTGAAAATTAGAATCGACAAACCGGATTGGGCCGGCACTTGGAGTGTCAGGCATCTCTTGTACACAGGCATGCTCTGCCTGTTAACTCTGTTCCTCCTGAACCTCAGCGACGCTATGGCACAGGAGCAGACGGCCAGACCCGGCTACCCACCGGCTCGCCTGGGCGACGTGGTTGACGATTACCACGGCACCAAAGTGGCTGATCCATATCGCTGGCTGGAAGACCCCGACTCCGATGAGACTATAGCCTGGGTCACGGCCGAGAACGAATTGACGGCCGCCTTTGTAAACACCCCGGCTCGCAAGATAATCAAAGAGCGATTGACTGCCCGGTGGAACTATCCCAAATACGGCCTGCCGTTCAAGGAAGGTGACCGCTATTACTTCTGGAAGAATGACGGTCTGCAAAACCAGTCTGTGCTGTATATGCAGAAGACTCTTAACGCTGAGCCTGTGGCTGTCCTTGACCCGAATACTTTCAGCGAGGACGGCACGGTGTCGGTGTCCACGGCAGCGTTCAGCGAAGACGGCACCTTACTGGCGTACGGCCGTTCTGAAAGCGGAAGTGACTGGAGCCCTCTCCGGATACGAAATATCGACAGCGGTAAAGAGTATGACGAAGTCCTGGACTACTGCAAGTTCAGCGGCGTAGCCTGGATGCCCGACAACAGTGGGTTCTACTACGACCGGTATCCTGACCCGGCCACGGTTGCTCCGGAAGACCGTAACAACTACAACCGCGTTTACTGGCACACTCTCGGCACCCCGCAGTCGGAGGATAAGCTGGTTTACGAGCGGCCGGACAACAAGGAGCTGGGATTTAATGCCGCCATCACTGACGACAGCCTGTATCTGGGGCTTTATGTCTATCACGGCACCGACCACAGGAATCGCGTCTATTACCGAAGGCTGGACAGTGATGGTGAGTTCATCCGCCTTCTGGATGACGCCGATGCCGGTTATTACTTCATCGACAACACAGGACCAGTGTTCTATTTCCAGACTGATCTGGACGCGCCACGCGGCCGTATCATTGCCATCGATATCACCAAACCCGAACGGGAGAACTGGCGGGAGATCATACCGGAGCAGGAGGATGTCCTGTCATTTGTCAGCACGGTCAACAACCAGCTGCTGGTGGCCTACATGCACGATGCTCATCACCTCCTTAAGCTGTACAACCTTGACGGCTCTTTCGTCCGGGAAATCAAGCTGCCCACGATCGGTTCCATACGCGGTCTTTCGGGAAAGCGGAACGATACCGAGATGTTCATCAGTTTCACCTCGTTCCTCTACCCCACCACCGCCTTCCGTTATGACTTCAAGAGTGGAGAGATGACACTATTCCGCCGCTCGGAGATTGACTTTGATCCCTCCGGCTATGAAACGAAGCAGGTTTTTTACACTTCGAAAGATGGGACGCGGGTCCCGATGTTCATTACACATAAGAAGGGACTCGTTCTTGGCGGCAACAACCCGACCCTCCTATCCGGATATGGCGGTTTTAACATCAGCATGACACCGTATTTTTCGACCTCGAGAACCATCTGGATGGAGAACGGAGGTGTTTTTGCCCTGGCCTGCATCCGTGGCGGCAATGAATACGGCGAGGCCTGGCACGAGGCCGGCATGCTGGGCAACAAGCAGAACGTCTTCGATGATTTTATCGCCGCCGGTGAATGGCTCATCAAGAACCGGTACACCAACTCATCCCGCCTGGCTATCTGGGGAGGCAGCAACGGCGGCCTGCTGGTGGCGGCCTGCATGGTGCAGCGACCGGAACTGTTCGGAGCCGTGATCTGCGGGGTACCGGTGATCGATATGCTCCGCTATCATAAATTCACGGTGGGGCGTTTCTGGGTGCCGGAATACGGTAACGCCGAAGCTGACCCGGAACATTTCAAGTTCCTTTACGCCTACTCGCCGCTGCACCACATCAAGCAAGGGGTAAGTCATCCTGCAACGCTCATAACGACAGCGGATACGGATGACAGGGTAGTACCGGCTCACGGCAAGAAATTCGCCGCGGCATTGCAGGCGGCTGACTCCGGCGAAAATCCGATCCTGCTGCGCGTGGAAACGAAAGCCGGACACGGTGGCGGCAAACCGACCAGCAAGATAATCGAGGAGTTGGCCGACGAATACGCCTTCTTGTTCAAAGTGTTTGACATGCATCCGGTCACATCAAACTAGCGGGATGGTAGATTAACATTAGAGAGCAGGTCGGTCTCCGATAAACACAGCGGACAGGGAAACCACGGCGTTCACAGGCACCACGCCGGCATGCCTTTTCGTTATGGCTTGTCTCTCAGACGTGCCAGCCGCTCCCTGGCGTCGTCGACTGCTGGAATCCCGAGTTCAGCGTCTTTCCAGATATCGAGAAAGGTTTCGTATTGCTCGATGGCCTTGTCCGTCCAGCCGGATTGCTCATAGGTTTGTCCCAGATAGTAGTGTGCTTTCACCGAAGAAATAGCCCAGGACAGGCGGCCTTCACTGTAATTCGAAAGCAGCGTTTCATACAAGGCGACAGCCTCGCCAAGTTTGCCCGCTTCCAGGTAAGCCCGGGCCAGCAGGAAGCGCACGCGGAAATAGACTGGCGCCAATCGGTCGGGCAAGCCGTCGGCAGCCCTTTCAAAGCATTCGATGGACGCTGCGAACTCTCCCCGGGAGAGCTCTATCCCTCCGGCGGCAATCCAGTAATAGTCAATCTTCGATGGGTTTTTCTCTTCGATATCCTGCTTCCAGACTCTGGCGATTTCTTCAGCTCTTGCGAACTCACCGTTCTCAGCCAGGAGCTGGATATACAGGTGGCGGGAAACAACTATCGCGCCGGGGTAGTCAGTCTCGTACACACTGATAGCCTCATCCAATTCCCTCAAGCCCTGTTCCAGATTCCCCTTCTCCGCATAGATGCTGGCCTTGAGTATATGCTTTTCCCACTCTTCCGCTCGCTCCATCCTGCCTGCCGCAATGCCCTGATCAAGAAGAACAAGGGCTTCCTCGAACCTGCCCTGTTGAAGTGGAATCAGAGCCAGGTTCCTCCGCCCCTCAGAGCGGATACTTTTATTGTTGCTTGAAAGAAGCTTCTGATAGCATTTCTCGGCTTCGGCGTACTGTCCCAGGAAGACGTACATGTGACCCAAAGTCCCCCATGACATGTAGAAGTCCGGTTTGATCGCCACAGCCTTCTTGAAGGATTCAATCGCCTGCTCCAGCCTGCCATTGCTGGCATACAGCTCACCCCGGGAGTCGTAGGGATTGGCCTCATCGGGCACCAGAGATATGTATTCGTTTATCGCCCAGATAGACCTCTCAAAATCACCCATATCGTTGAAGGTGTACGCCAGATGGTTATAAGCCAGCTTGAAGAGAGGGTCCAGCTCTATGACCTGGTTGTAACAGCGCACGGCCTCCTGGAGCTGTCCCATCTCCCTGTATCGATTTCCCAGCGCGTGTAACGCATTCTTATCATCGGGGGTGCGCTCTAGAAGCTTCTTAAGTTCTGCGATCGCCTTGGGAGAATTGCCGGAGATGGTAGCTGCTCGCGCATTTATCCAGTGCTTCTCCCCCGGCTTGACCTTATCCGAGTATTTCACAGCTCTGGCGATCAACTCGTTCTTCTCCGAACCTTGGACCACCCAGCTCATGGCGAAATAAGCCATGGCAAAGGTGGAATCGAGTGCCAGAGCCTTCTCGAAGCTCTTCCGGGCCTCCGCAAAGTAGAACTTGAATAAATACTCATG
>JAOZPL010000008.1:0-12272 GCA_029932795.1 Candidatus Zixiibacteriota bacterium
GTAGCTCATCAACATCAACCCTTCGTGACCTCACGGGGTCACATTAAAAGGCGCCGGCCACAATGGGGCATTTTCGGCACTTAGTGGTCACACCACCTGAGCCAGTATAAATGATTTCATCGCAGAGTCAAGCCGTCAGATGAGAAAATCGGCCTTGTTTTTCATAATCAGGGATGCTCCGGCGCAACTGAAAGCCGCGAAACGACCGGGGCATGATCCCGACTGTCCAGAAGCTGATCTACGGACATATCGACAGCCCGGCCGTCGCCCGTAAGCCAGAGCGCCCGATCGGCCAGCAGCTTGATAATATCACCGTCGTGAGTGATTAAAACCTGCCCGACTCCACACTCCTTGAGACGGCGGGCCATGGCCAGAAAGCGTCCGACTCCTTCCGGATCGAGCGCGCAGGTAGGTTCGTCAAATACGACAAAGCTCGGCGACATCGACAGCACCGCCGCAAATGCCAACCGCCGTTTTTCTCCGACCGATAGCGTGAACGGGTCTCGTTCAGCAAACTGGGCCCAGTCCAGGCCTGCCATCTCAAAATACGCCTGCAATTCCTCCTGAGAAAGCCGGTATCCCAGATTCCCGGGGCCAAACGAAACTTCGGCGGCACAACTGGTAAGAAAAAACTGTCGCTCTGGCTGCTGAAAAAGACCAACAACTTTCCCGGCTGACATCCGGTTCACCACTCGCCGACCATGCTGATCAGTGAAGCCAATTGTCCCCTCCCACGCTTTGAGAACACCACACAGCAGGAGGCCAAGAGAACTTTTCCCTGAGCCGGTTGGCCCAACTACGGCAACAATCTCACCCCGGTTGAGCTCAAAGCTCAGATTGTCGATTATTGGCCCATCCAGGGTGTAGCCGAAACTTACTCGCTTCATCTCGATCCGGTGCTCTACGGGAGAGGCTGCCTCAACATCGTCAACCGACCAGCCCGGAATGCTGATTGTATTTGGTTTCTCTACCGAATAGCTCAGCCCCGTTCGTGCGATAAGCTGCTTGTCCGCAAAAATAGTTTTCGGTTCGCCATCCGCCGCCACCGCACCGCATTGAAGGATTACCAGACGCGAGCAGGCCATTGCCACCGCCGGGTACTGGGTAATGCGAATCTCGGTAATACGCCCCTGGTGCTGTCGGATGCGATCCAGTTCGCATTCCAGAATCTTCCGGCCGTTGTTGTCCAGATACGAATCCGGCTCATCCAGAATCAGCACAGGTGGTTTACGAATCATCAATGACGCCAGCGCCACCCGTTGTTTTTCTCCGCCGGACAGTTCAGAGGTCAGACGCTGGATGAGATGTTCGATATGAAAGACTCTCGCTTGCTCATTAACCAGTCGTTGCATTGCCGCAAGCGGGACTGCGAGATTCTCCAGTGCAAATGCAATCTCCTTTTCCACAATGGTCGCGACCATCTGATTGTCCGGGTCTTGAAAAAGAATCCCCACCTGTCCGGCCGCCTCACGGCTGCCGGCGGCTTGATCGTTGATTGTGACTGTGCCGCTGTAATCCTTGATCAGGCCGGCCAGAATCCGTGCCAGAGTAGATTTGCCGGATCCGTTCGCCCCCATGAGGCAGAGGGTCTCTCCGGTTTCAACAGTAAGGCTGAGTTTGTTGAGAACAGGCCGGCCCACGTTGGAGTACCGATATGTCAGGTTTTCGATTTCAATCATAAGAAAGCCAGTACCTTAAACAAAAGGGACCGGCTGTCGATGGCAAGAGTCAATTGTCAGCCAACGTAGTTGACATCCAGCGTTCGGGCAGCCCCGGCCTCGTCCAGGCGACGCACGGGAGTCGAGTGGGGTGCGGAAGTAACAGTCTCCGGTGACTGCTCCGCCTCTCGTGCTATCTGCTCCATGATGGAAGCAAACCGCTCAAGGGTCTCACGGGTTTCCGTCTCCGTAGGTTCGATCATCATCGCCTCAGGCACTATTAGCGGGAAATAATTAGTCGGCGCATGAACGCCGAAATCAAGAAGACGCTTGGAAATATCTGATGTTTTCACGCCGAGCTTTTTCTGACGATTACCGGAGATGACAAACTCATGCATGCAGTGAGCGTCGAAGGGCAGATCATAATCTTTACGCAGGAGCTCTTTGAGGTAGTTGGCATTAATAACGGCATTCTCCGAAACCTTCCGCAAGCCGGCGCCGCCCATTATCCTGATATAGGCGTACGCCCTGACCATATTAGCAAAGTTACCGTAGAATGTGTGCAGGCGTCCAATCGAATACGGCCGGTCATAATTGAAAAAGAGCTCCCCTTTCTCGTTTTTCTCGAGTACCGGCACCGGCAGATACTTCTGAAGCTCTTTGGTGACGCCGATGGCTCCCCCACCCGGTCCACCACCGCCGTGCGGCGTAGACAATGTTTTGTGCAGGTTGAAATGCATCATGTCAAACCCGATATCTCCAGGCCGGAAAACACCCATGTTGGCATTGAGATTGGCGCCGTCCATGTACATCAGCCCGCCGTGGGCATGAACAATATCAGCGATTTCAGCGATATTGCTCTCAAACAGGCCCAGCGTGTTCGGGTTGGTCAGCATCATCCCGGCCACCTCGTCATCCATCACGGCCTCGACCACCACGGTGTCTATAATTCCCTTATCGTTCGACTTTATCTCAATGGCCTCGTAACCTACCGAAGAAACCGAGGCCGGGTTGGTGCCATGGGCGGAATCAGGGATGATGATCTTACGGCGTCCGCTTCCCTGCTCCTTGTGATAGGCCCGCATAATCAGAAGGCCTGCAAACTCACCATGGGCCCCGGCTACCGGCTGCAGCGATATACCGGGAAAACCGGAGATCTCACTGAGGTGCTCCGAAAGCCTCCACATCACCTCAAGGCACCCACGGGAGGTGCTGCCCGGGGCAAGGGGATGTTGATGGCGGAAACCTCTGTATGACGCCGCCACCTCGTTCAGTTTCGGATTGTACTTCATCGTGCAGGAGCCCAGCGGATAGAAACCGCGCTCAATATGATGGTTCTTGACCGAGAGGTTTACAAAGTGGCGAACTACTTCCGGCTCGGCCACTTCCGGAAGTGCCGCGTCGGTTGTTCGGCGGAGTTTCTCCGGCAGTCCAGCCAGTATCTGCTCCTCGCTCCTGTGAGTATCCGGCAGCGTGTACCCTTTGCGACCGGGAACGGACTTATCGTATATCAGGACTTTATCTTCCACGTCTATCTGCCACCTCAATCCGGGATTACACCTTCCGGGTCAGCTTGTTTTACTCGTCCTCTTCTTCTTCGCCTTTCAGCTTCTTAATCTGCCTGAGGGCATAGGTGGTGTCTTCCGATTCCGGGTAGTGCTCAAGGTAACCTTCAAAGGCTGCAATCGCCTTTGCGGTGTCCGCCTTCTGACGGTACACAATTGCCCTGTAAATCTCCGCATCCTGAGCGAACATGGTGCCTTCGAAGTCACTCATGATCTGACTGAACTCCTCAAGAGCCCGGTCGTAATCTTTAGCTCGACGAAACATATCAGCGGTGGCCACGCGACTTTCGCCGGAGAGTGAATCGCGGGGATCACCGGCTTCGATAACTCTGGCAAACCAGAGTTGGGCTTCGTCGGAGCCGCCCCGGTATTTGTACTTTTCAGCGATCTCGAAATAGAGCGGGCGCCCTGTTTCGGTTTCGGCCCGCCTGAGAAGATCATCGAGCGTACCAATGCCGTTGCTGTAATCCCTCAGTGTCTGCAGGTACTCGTCAGCCGGCAGGTAACCTACGATGCGGTCAATTTCGTTGCCGTCCTTGTCGGTAAGGACAGAAGTAGGGTAACCGCTAATGTGATATTGTTCTTTCAGCAGGCTGTCCTCTTCAGCGTTTATCTTGGCAAGGACCATCTCGTTAGCAAAGAAATCGATAACCGCAGTGTCAATGAACACGACCGTGTCCAGCGTTTTGCACCACTTTCACCAATCGACGTAAAAATCGATAACGATATTCTGACTGGCCGCTGCCACCATGGCGTCAGCCAGACTTGTATGGAACGGTGCTGTCGACAGATCGGTGATCGGGAGCCGGTCCTCGGTGGCCGTGCACGCCAGAACCGTGATAACGAGGGCAACCACGGCTACTGTCACATATCTCATAAAATCCTCCGCCAAGTGTATTGCTTATCGATTATCTGTCTGCAACCCGGAATAGTCATCCCCCAGAACTACCTGCAGAATCAGTTCTGCTTCCACCCGGTATTCCCTGGGAACCATTATGACATTACCACCCGCCTCCGAAAGAGCCAATCCCGAAACATAATCCAGCCCTTTGCCATGGGCACTAAACGAGGACGACATGACAATGGACGGTATGTTGTTGGAATCCAGTGCCCCCTTGGCCATCTCTGATTTCACCACGCTGCCAACCCGACAGACTGAAACCCAGCTGTCGTCAGGCGATTGGGCCACCATTTTCGGTGGCAGACTCTCGACGAGTTTCTCACCACAGTCAGGACAGACTGTCGTCCCGGGGCGATATTCATATTTACATTTCGGACATATCGGCATCTATTCTTCCTCTTGTTTTCTCCGCCAACTGTCACCGAGCGCCATATCAAGAAGCACTGCCGCTTCCTCTACGTGTATGACCGGTACAGAGACCTCAAAAAGGGCAGATTCTGTCGAGTAAATCGGATTCAAGGGCAATCCGACCTCGCCGAAAAAGCCGGATTTTGAGATCACCACCGAAGGAATCTCGTATGACTTGAGAACCTCCTTGGCAAAATCGGCAGAAATTTTATCACCGACGGTTCCCAGCAGGATCCACTCACTTTCCCCTTCTTCAGGTTGTAGCTGCTGGCCGCATATCGGGCATTCGGAGATTCCATCCTCCCACTCAGCCTTACATATGGGACACAACACCACTGGCCGTAAGCTCCTTCAGACCATCAACCAGGCTGGCAATGTCCGCCGCTTTCCTTTTTTCGGTGGCAGCCACTATCAGGCAATGATCCAGTTCTTTATACCAGCGTCCAGCGTCAAGTCCGGGTAAGACCTGCCGCTCTACCATCGACGCCACAATCTCTCCGGCCGGACATGGCGTTTTCACAGGAAATTCCCGCACGAACGGCTGCTTGAAGCAGGGCTCAAACCCGTCCAGAGCAAAGATCTGCTCGGCCGTCTCCTGTGCTCTCTCTGCCGAGAGGAGAGCAACCTTTTTCAAACCTGTCTTCCCCATTAGACTGAGATAAACCGTTGCCGCCGTGGCGCAGAGAGCATGATTGGTGCAGATGTTGGAGGTCGCCTTCTGGCGACGGATATGCTGTTCCCGGGTCTGGAGGGTCAGCACAAAGCCGGGCTTGCCTTCAAGATCGGTAGTGCAGGCGGCGAGCCGTCCCGGAAGGCGTCGAATCATATCCTTACGGGCTGCGAAAAAGCCGAGCAACGGGCCCCCGAATGAAAGCGGCATACCCAGTGGCTGACCTTCGCCAACAACAATATCCGCACCGCAATCGGCAGGTGTTTTCAACAGTACCTGTGCGATCGGATCCACCGCCAGGATAAATTTTGCACCTGCTTTATGTGCCATTTCGCTGACTGGCTCGATCTCCTCAAGCAATCCGAAGAAATTCGGCTGCGCGATCAACACACCGCCTGTTTTCTCGTCAACAGCATCCGCAAGTCGAGTTATATCTGTAACCCCATTCTCCAATGGCACTGTCACCAATTCGATATCACGGGCGGCCAGATACGTCCGGATAACTTCACGGTACAACGGACTGACAGTCGCAGAGAGGACCACTTTCTTTCGTCCGGTTGCAGTGGCAGCGATAATCACCGCTTCAGCCGCCGCCGTGGCGCCGTCGTACATCGAGGCGTTGGCCACGTCCATGCCCGTTAACCGACAGATATGAGTCTGAAATTCGTAGATCACCTGGAGGGTGCCCTGGGCTACTTCCGCCTGGTATGGCGTATAGGCTGTCATGAACTCTGGACGACTGATCAGCGCCTCAACCGCCGAGGGCACAAAATGATCATATACACCGCCGCCGGCGAAACAGACCAGATCACAATTGTTCTTACGGGATATCTGTTCAATCTCCACCAACAGTTCCATCTCCGAGAGAGCCGGAATATCCAGAGGCCGGTTCAGCCGCAGCTTCTCCGGGATAGCGCTGATAAGCTCGTCAAAATCTTTCACGCCGATCTTGTCGAGCATGCGCCGACGGTCATCATCGGTATTGGAAATGTACGGCACTCGGGGTCTTCTTTCTCCGATTGCGTGAAGCGGTGGCAGGTAACCGACTGGTATGCCTACTGCTCTTCTGTCAACTTCTTGTAACCGGCGGAATCAAGCAGTCCCTCAACCTGCGCGATCTCAGAGAGCTCCACCTTGATCATCCAGCCATCACCATACGGGTCGCGGTTGATCGACATGGGATCATCTTCGAGTGTGGAGTTCGTTTCTATCACTTTGCCGCTCACCGGTGAGAAGAGATCAGACACCGCCTTGACTGCTTCAATAGTACCAAAGCTGGCCTCCTGTTGTACTTCGGTGCCGATCTCCGGCAGTTCCACAAAGACGATATCGCCCAGCTCCCCCTGGGCCCAGTCGGTAATACCAACGACAGCAAGGTTGCCTTCCACTCTAACCCACTCGTGTTCCTTGGTGTATCGCAGGTCAGCAGGTACGTTCACGATAAACCTCCCAGTTACTCCAAATCTCTGTTACTCGTTACAGGTTCTTCTGAATCTACCCTTTTCGGCTGGGGCGCAAGCGCCTCCGCCGAACGCTTGATAGTAATAGCTTTCCCTTTTTTCACCTCCGGTTCCTCCGAAGGTCGCGCATATTTTTCCAGGAACGAGGTGTCATACCTTCCGGCTATGAAGTCCGGATGACGGAGTATCTCCCTGTGGAATGGAATGGTTGTCGGCACCCCCTGGATAACAAACTCATCGAGTGAGCGTCTCATTCTCTCCAACGCTTCCTCGCGCGTACTGGCTCGCACAATCAGCTTGGCAATCATCGAATCATAAAACGGCGGTATCACATACCCGGCATAAGCCGCCGTATCCACGCGCACACCCGGCCCGCCGGGAATATGAATTGCCTCTATCGTCCCCGGTGTGGGGCGAAAATCATTCTCGCAATCCTCGGCGTTGATCCGGCATTCGATAACAGCCCAGCGCGGCAAGAGGTCTTCCTGGCGGTAAACCAGTTTTTCTCCCTGGGCTACCCGAATCTGATCCTTGATCAGATCCACCTCATAAGCTTCTTCGGTGACCGGGTGCTCCACCTGGACACGGGTGTTCATTTCCATGAAATAGAAATCCAGATTTCGGTCCACGAGATACTCAATAGTCCCGGCACCACGATAGCCGACCATCTGGGCACCTTGCACGGCGGCTTCACCCATCCGACGACGCAACTCTTCAGTCACAAGCGGCGACGGCGTCTCTTCGATCAGTTTCTGGTGACGCCTCTGGATAGAGCAGTCACGCTCCCCGACATAGTAGATGTTGTCATGCGTGTCGCCGATCACCTGAATCTCAACATGGTGAGGGCTGACGATCAGTTTTTCCAGGTAGAGATCAGCGTTTGAAAAGGCGTTAGCCGCTTCAGTCGAGGCTACATGAAAACCGCGTTCCAACTCCGCCAGGTCACGGCAGACCCGCATCCCCTTGCCACCACCGCCGGCCACGGCCTTTAGAATAACCGGGTAGCCAATCTCCTTAGCGATAGCCCCGGCGTCTTCAAAGGAACTAACGACACCGTCAGAGCCGGGGATAACCGGTACCCCCGCCTTTTTCATCAGCGCCTTGGCTTCCGTCTTGTCTCCCATCTGGCGAATCTGTTGAGCCGTAGGACCAACAAAGGTGATTCCACATGACTCGCAGACTTCAGCAAAATCAGCATTTTCAGCCAGAAAGCCGTAGCCCGGATGGACCGCATCGGCATTCGTTACCTCGGCGGCTGCAATTATCCGCCGGAAATCCAGATACGACTCACCCGGCGGGGGGGGACCGATACAGACGTCCTCGTCAGCAAACCGAACATGCAGGGCATCCCGATCAGCCTCAGAATAGACAGCCACCGTTCGCAGACCGAGTTCCCGGCAGGCCCGAATAATCCGCAACGCAATCTCGCCTCGATTGGCGATCAGGATTTTCTCAAACAATTTTTCTTCCTCACAGAACCGGTCATACCGGTAAGCTCATTACCCGCAAAGGATAGAATTATATGATAAGTTATTTATCAGAAAAATACAAGGAACAATGACAAGAAAGCCAAATCAGATACAATAACTCGTCCTGCTTGTTAATAACACCTGAATGCCATTATAGATTTGCGGTTGATCCATTTTACAAATAGAGTTAAGACAGCCCGCTCGGCATATCCCGACTACCGCCCCCCTCACCTTCCCGCACATTGCTGCCGCTGCTCTCGGAATGTGTTCCCTCTTCTCCCCATCGGTCTGCCGCTCCGGTTATTCCCTTGAGCCTGAGGTCCAGATCATCGGGATTCGTAGCGTTGGCCATCGCTTCCTCAAAAGAAATCATCCCCTGCTTGTACAGCTGCATAATCGATTGGTCAAATGTCTGCGTACCGTATTGCACGCCGCCGGATTCCAGAAGCTCCGGAATATCCACCGTCTTCTCCGAGTTCATAATACACTCCCTAATGGCACCGGAATTGACCAGTATCTCGAGCGCCGGTACGCGACCGGGCATATCGCTGCGTATCAGCAGGCGCTGGCAGACAATGGCTTTCAGCGTGCCGGCCAGAAGTAGGCGGATCTGCTGGTGCTGATGCGGTGGGAAGAAAGAAATCATGCGGGTGATAGTCTCGATGACGTTCAAGGTGTGCAGTGTGGTCAACACCAGGTGGCCCGTATCGGCCGCGGTCAGCGCAATAGACATCGTCTCCAGATCTCTCACCTCGCCGATAAGAATGACATCCGGGTCTTGACGGAAGGCATGGCGAAGCGCCGAGGCAAAAGTCTCGGTGTCACCACCCACCTCGCGCTGGGAGATGATCGACTTCTTGTCCCGGTAGATATATTCGATAGGATCCTCTACCGTCAGTATATTGGAAGCCCGGTTAGAGTTCATTTCCTCGATCATCGCCGCCAAGGTGGTTGACTTGCCCGAACCAGTGGTGCCGGTGATGATAATCAGACCGCGGTGCTCATGAGCCAGTTTTCTGCTGATCGCCGGCAGGTTCAACTCTTCGAATGAAGGCACTACTGTATTGACGGCACGGATGGCAATACCGATGGTACCACGCTGACGGAAGAGATTGATGCGAAAACGGCCCAGTTTAGCCACTGATAATGCCAGGTCCATCTCATTCTTGCGGCGAAAGCGTTCCAGTTGCCGCTCGTTCAGAATCTGAGAGACAATCTGATCCATGTTCTCAATAGTAAGCGGGTCGGTGGCAATGTTTTCCAAAATACCGTTGACTCGCAAGTGAGGACGGATGCCAACCCGAATGTGTAAATCCGAAGCCTTACGGTTGAGCATCTGCACCAGCATCTGTTTGAGCGTCATGGAAAACCCTTTCCTGTAAACTTTGTTATCCCTTGGGGTCGATCAGGAAAAGAGCCTGTCCAAACTCGACCGGCTTGCCATTCTCCGCCACAATTTTCACGACCCGACCGGCGACTTCCGATTCGATCTCGTTCATCAGTTTCATGGCCTCAACAATACAAACCACCTGACCAACAATGATTTTCTCGTTGAGCGAGACATAAGGTTCGGCGTCAGGGGAAGGTGCCGTATAGAATGTTCCCACCATGGGTGATCTGATCATGACCTGAGAACCGGTCTCTTCAAGGCCGGATTCAGCAACCGGTGTGGATTCAGCCTGAGATGCCGTCGGAGTAACAGCCGCGTCGGAGACAGTAGTCACAGGCTGCAGAATGGGTTGTGTGGGGCTGTCCCCGTTGGAACTGGCCGGCACTTTCTGCGTGATTTTCACTCTCCGGCCCCAACTGGACACCTCCAGCGACTCTATCTCAGACTCCTCCACCAGGCGGATCAGTTTCCTAATCTGTTTTTCGTTCATAAACTTTCCTTACACAAAAACTGTCCAAACCGGTTGATCCGAATCACCTGAAAACGTTCCCTCCAGTTAGAACAACGTAAAATACCTTATCCCAACTTACAGTTCCAACAACTTTTTTTCAGCTTTGTTCAGCACTCTACCACCTCGGGGCCTGACCAGAACGTCATCCTCAATCCGCACACCGCCCCAACCGTCAATATATATCCCCGGCTCAATTGTTATCACGTTGTTAGCCATTAACTTATCCTTGGAGGTTGGAGAGATGCGAGGACCGCAGTGGACGAAATAACCGATCCCGTGGCCGGTACCATGGCCAAAGTTCTTACCGAATCCGGCTGCTGTAATCTGCCGGCGACAGACGGCATCGACCGCTTTGGCCGTCACGCCTGACCGCACTTTTCTAATTCCCGCCATCTGGGCTCTGAGCACCACATTATAAACCTTCCTCTGACGACTGGTTGCCTTACCCACTACTACCGTGCGTGTAATATCAGATACGTAGCCGTTTACGGTAGCCCCGAAATCAAAAGTCACAAAATCCCCCTTTTTAATCTTCTTCCGGGAAGCCACTGCATGCGGCATCGCCGACCGGTAACCCGAGGCCACGATTGTTTCAAAAGCTGGTTTTTCCGACCCGAGCATAGCCATCTGGTATTCCAGTTCAGCGGCCAGTTCCCGCTCTCGGACACCGGGAACAACAAGCTGCAGAATCCGCTCGAAAACAATATCAGAAATATCAACTGCACTCTGGATATTCGCGATCTCAAAGGTGTCCTTTACCCACCCAAGTTCGGTCAGGACCCGATCGGCGGCGATGAAAACAACGTCCGGCAAAGCCTTTTTTACCGTTTGCAGGGAAGTCACGCTCAGATATTCACCGCTGAAACCGTATTTTCGGTTCCTGACATTCAGTTGCGGGAAGTCCTTGAGAGCGTTAA
This sequence comes from Candidatus Zixiibacteriota bacterium, assembly GCA_029932795.1. Classification (GTDB taxonomy): domain Bacteria; phylum Zixibacteria; class MSB-5A5; order GN15; family FEB-12; genus JAOZPL01. The sequence continues at coordinate 10,950 of JAOZPL010000008.1, forward strand.
GGGGAGTGCCTTCGATAGTGGAGACCCGAGCACCTTTGACCTGCTTTTTAGCCTGAACCGTATAGCGCGAGTCGGTGAGAAAATCAGCTCTGTTGCCACTCACAACCAACAAGCCGGCGGTCCCTGTAAATCCGGTCAGGTAACGAACATGGTCTAGATGATTTATGAGCATGCCGTCGAGGTTCTCGGCTTTCATCTTCTTTCTCAAGTCACTCAGTCTTTTAGCGGACATAATCATTGCTCCCTGTGCTTTATCTTCGCCTCCGCCTGTTGAATCTTGCCGGAGAGGCGGGGGTTCTCATTATTCTCATTCAAAGTGCGGTAGACGTCGGCGGCCAGTCGCGGATACCCCTGAGCCAGAAACAGATCACCTATAGTTTCGGTGTAAAACGGCAATCGGCGAAGAGATCCCCGCGTTGCAAAGTCGGTGATTTCCTCACCACGTGCAATAATTATAGTCCGTGTTGTCTGCCTGGGAACTCGGTTGAGCTCCGAGGCGAGTCCTCGGCAGTGCGGGTCAATCTCAAGCACGCGGCGGTAGCTGGCCAGTGCGGCCACTTCATCCCCCAATTGAAACTCAATATCGCCGAGGTACTTCAAGGCCACGATATTGTCCGGATCAAGCGAGAGAACATGGTAAAACTGTTCGGAGGCCGACTCCAACTGCCCGGTCAGGTACAGAGCTGCGGCATAGATGATGCGACCGGAGACGATCCCGGATTGCTCGTGCAGGTGTTCCCGGCAGATCTCAACGGCGCTGGAGTATTTACCCTCGGCAAGATGTCTGGCAGCCCGCGCCGGCCAATAGCCCCTTACTGCAAGCCGCTCCACGAGCGTCTCCGATGGTGCTGAAGAATACTCGGTCATAGAGTGCAAAGTAACATCCGGCTTAAAGAAAAAGCAAGCCGGGAGACGGCCACAATCGTTCAAGTTAGAACACTTCGGCCTGTATCAGGTCAGTTTTCTGATGATCGCACTAGATGACCGCCCTTTGAGAAGCCGGACTCGTTTTACGACACCGCCGTACGACTTCACAAACTGCGCGCCCACAATTGAAGGGACACTGTAATCAGCCCCCTTGACCAGGACATCCGGCTGGATCTCGCGAATGAGTTTGTCAGGCGTATCCTCACGGAACAGGATAACGTAATCGACCACCTTCAGGGCCAGAAGAATCGCGGCCCGGTCGGTCTGCTTCTGAATCGGACGCCCGCAACCTTTCAGGCGCCGCGCTGAGGCATCGGTATTCAGTCCGACTATCAGGACGTCACCAAACGATTTAGCTTTGGCGAGATACTCCACATGCCCCCGGTGTAGAACGTC
>JAOZPL010000008.1:12282-18034 GCA_029932795.1 Candidatus Zixiibacteriota bacterium
GGTGAAGACGATCTTTTTCTTCCGGTGGCGTAGTTGTGTCGCCAGCTCGGCGATACAGCGGCGACTAATCAAATTGTTCTTCATTTAGGTTGTCAGCCTACTGCTCCCCGGTCACCGCCGCCAGGTTGCCATTTTTAATGTTACGTTCCAGCTCTTTTCTGAGCTGCTTGACGGTCACGGTTGCAGTGCCGACTTCGGCAACCGTACACCCGGCACCAGCATTGGCGACAATAGCCGCCTCCACCAGATCCGCACCGGCGGATACCGCCGAAGTATAGGTAGCGATAACCGTGTCCCCCGCACCGGTGACATCGTAAACGTGGCGCGCAAAAGTCCGGATATGAGTCGGAGTCTGGTCTTTGCGAAAGAGCGACATTCCCTGGGAGCCCCGCGTAATAAGAATCGCCTCCGCCTCCAGTTTCCGCAGAAGGCCGTTGCCAACCTCGACCAGATCTTCCATGTTGTTGATTCTCCGGCCGTAAGCAAAGCCCGCCTCATGGTGGTTGGGAGTAATGAGCGATACGCGCCGGTAATTGTGAAACCGCGTCTCCTTGGGGTCAACCGCAAGGAATATATCCTTCTGCAGACAGGTGGCGATAACCTTCTCCAGAAGCGGCAGCGTGACCACCCCCTTGCCGTAGTCCGAGATAATCACAGCCGCAATGTCGTCCGTGAGCGACAAAAACCTGTCCAGCACCTTCTGTTCGATGGCCGGTTCTAGATCATGGCGCTTTTCCCGGTCGGCGCGGACAACCTGCTGATTGTGAGCCATGATCCGCGTTTTCATGGTGGTCGGGCGGGAAGTATCTACAACCAGAAAATCGCGGCTTATCCGTCTGTCATCCAAAAGCGAGCCCAGTTTTGTCGCGGCCTCGTCCTGACCGATAATGCCTATCAGCAAGGGTTTGTCGCCCAGCGCCCGGATATTCGCCGCCACATTAGCCGCCCCCCCGACCAGAAGCCGCGTGGAGGAAACCTCCACCACCGGCACCGGTGCCTCGGGTGAAATCCGGTCAACGGAACCATAGAGGTACTCATCAAGCATCACGTCACCGAGAATCAGTACTTTTGAGGAGCCGATCCGCTCGATGATCTCCCCCACACGGTGTGACTTCAGCGGCATTTCAACCTTCCCGCAGCCCCGGTTTTCAAGTAATGGGGCAAATCTTGCCAAACTATGTTGACGTGAACGCCGAATATATTAGAATGTATTGTTGTATACAAGTGGAGAAAACGAATCGCATATAACGAAGGGATACCAGAACAATGGTCCAGCCACCGCACCAGCAGTTGAATATCGAACTGGGGGACAAAGAGGCCGAGGGGATTTATGCCAACCTGGCCATGATTACCCACTCGCCCACCGAAATCATAATCGACTTTGCCCGGGTCATGCCGCGGACACCCAAGGCACGGGTTCTTTCCCGCATCATCATGACCCCGATGCACGCCAAACTGTTATACAAAGCGCTTACGGAGAACCTCAAAAAATTCGAAGGCCAGTTCGGCGAGATCAAGGTCCATGGCGCGCCACACGGTATCTCCAAACCGATCGGCTTTGAAGCACCGGGCGAATCAGAAGGTGAGGATAAATGAGTAAAGGCTACCTGGCAATTGTCCTGCACAGCCACCTGCCGTATGTGCTTTCTCATGGGCGCTGGCCCCATGGCACCGACTGGCTCTGTGAAGCCGCCGCAGAGACCTATCTGCCGATTCTGCGGGTAGTCAACGAGCTGATCGGCGAGGGGTGCCGTCCCAAACTGACCGTCGGCCTCTCTCCCGTTCTCTGCGAACAGTTAGCGGATGAATCCTTCAAGGAAGAATTCATTACGTATATTAATTACAAGCTGCAGTCAGCTCAGCATGACAGCGAAGAGTTCTACAAGTATGGCCAATCCGACATGCTCACCAACTCCCGACTCTGGGAAAGCTACTTTGGGCTGACGTTGAATCATTACAACAACATCGACCGCAATATCTTAGGGGAGTTCAGGAGACTTCAGGACAGCGGACACATCGAGATCCTCACTTGCGCCGCTACCCACGGTTACTACCCTTTGCTCTCTCGGGATGAATCCGTGCAGGCACAGACAAAAGGCGCGGTTAAAAACTATGAAAAGCATTTCGGAAGGAAGCCGAGAGGAATCTGGCTCCCCGAGTGTGCTTATCGCCCCCGCTATGAATGGCGGCCGCCGGTGCCGATCAATGGTGACCAGTCCGCCTACCCACGCAAAGGAGTTGATGAACTGCTGAGTGAAAACGGGCTTGAGTTCTTTATTGTTGACTATACCCTCCTGAAAGGGGGCAAATCCATTGGGGTTTATGTCGAGCGGTTCGAAGCCCTCAAACTGCTCTGGAGTCAGTTCGAAAAGAGTTACCAGCCCCGCGCCGAGGAAGTCGATAAGAGCGCTCGCGAGGTGTATCTTGTCTCATCTTCACCCGAAGGTAAAAAACCGATCGCGGTATTCACGCGCGATCCGGAAACCGGCCTGCTGGTCTGGTCCGGTGAACATGGTTACCCCGGCGACGGCAACTATCTTGACTTCCATAAGAAACGCTTCCCTGGAGGTCTGCGTTACTGGGCCGTAACCTCTTCGAAATCCGACCTGGCCGACAAGACTGTTTACCACCATGAGACAGCGCTAAAACGAATCGAGGAAAACTCCGCTCATTTCGCCGGTAAAGCTGAAGAGATTCTGACCGGCTACCATACCGAGAGCGGTCGTAAGGGGGTTCTGGTCGCCCCCTACGACGCAGAACTGTTCGGTCACTGGTGGTTCGAAGGCCCGCTTTTTCTGAAAGAGGTTCTTCGACACGCTTACAAAAGCGACAAAATTGAACTGACGTTCCTGGGCGAGCACCTTGACCGTTGCCAGCCGACCCAGGTGGTCTCTCTCCCTGAAGGTAGCTGGGGACAGGGGAATCACCATTATATCTGGCTGAATCGTAACACCGAATGGACCTGGAAACACATCTATGAATGTGAAGCCAAGATGTGTGAACTGGCGCGATACTGGCTGGATAACCCGGATAAGCGCGAACATAAGTTTGAAAGAATCCTCAAGCAGCTTGCCCGCCAGCTAATGCTGCTTTCCGCCTCCGACTGGCAGTTCCTGATCTCCACCTGGGCCGCCAGAGACTACGCTGAGATGCGTCTCTCCGATCATTACCAGTCCTTCCAGCACATCGCGGCCATAGCGGACAAGATGATCAAGGGGGAAGGGATCTCCGATGGCGAATGGCAGTTCCTCGATGACTGCCAGCAACGCGACCGGCTTTTCCCGGAACTGGAGATCGACTGGTTCGCCAGAGTTGAATACCCCGTTTGAGGTGGGGGCAACCACAAAAGAGGTACCGACATGCAATCTCGCATAACAGCTTGCCGGTATCAGAGGTACCAGGCGGGATAAGGCTGGCCCTACCAAACTGCAGAGGACATCCTCGTCCACAGTGCACGCCAGCCACACCCAACCGACAGGTTTTATGTTGATTGGCACCAGATAGAACAGCATTCTTATGACATGTCGGTAGCCAAACAAATGACCAAATGCCCCTTCTGCCTGGAACCCATCCCAGCCGAAGCCAAGAAATGCAAACACTGCCACTCGGAATTACCCCAGAAGAAAAAGGGGTTGTTCGCTAAGTATAACACCTTTCGCATGGGTTTCCTGCTGGGCATACTCTTCACTCTCATTATAGCAATCCTCACCTACTATCAGTTAAGAGGCAACCCATAATAAGCAGCCACCCTTCCGCACCATATCAAATGGTTACAATACCAGCTGATTTTACGTGACAGTCCTCACTCCCACCCAAGAGTGATAGGTGTCGCTTTCTCTATATATAATGCTCACACAGTCGCCTATTTCCTCCTGACACACCAGTATATGGCATGCAGTCAGTTAAAATCAGGTCTGATTCTCCGGAGGGACCCTCAACTGGCACAGATTTATGATCGTGCCGCAGGCAATCTAACAGGGCTTCCGACTTTCAGCAGGATATTCAGCGCGGCTGGACCTGCAGCACTGTCGCAACAAACACCACCACTACCGACCATGTAGAATAGTCTCAACATGTGATACAACCATATCCAGCGTGATCTCATTCATGCAGCGCATCTTCTTTTCACCCTTGAGGGGACACCTGTTTTTCACGCAACTGATGCAGTCAAGATGATCCAGGTAGATGAGTCTTTTCCGGCTGGAGATAGGGGACGTTTCCGCCGGGTCATCGGCGCCGGACAGGACAACCAGAGGAATGCCGACCGAGGCCGCCAGGTGGGCCGGGCCGGAATCATTACCGATAAATAACCTGGCGCCTGAGAAAACCGCCGCCAGTTCTCGCAGCGAGGTTTTGCCCGCAAGATTGACCACTGCATCACCTTCCACGACCGTTGTCATTTCATCACCAATCCGGCGGTCATCATCCGAGCCGATCAACACCACCTTCAACCGGTGCTTTTCAACGACGTAGGCAGCAAGTTTTGCATACTGCTCGCTCCCCCAGCGTCTTGACTCGGCCACGGCGCGAAAGGCGATAGCCACGTAGCCTTCGCCGGCAGAGATGCCGAAACCGGCTAGAAGTTCCGCCGCGTGGTGATCGTCCGATTCGTTGAGAAAAAGCTTCGGTGGCACGTACTCAAGGTCAATACCTGAAGCCCGGCGAAGAAGATCAAAATAGACCCTGGAACGATGCTCGGTGTTTAACGGTGTCGGAAGCGCCAGCGGACGGGTCAGCAGAAGACGACGGCCGTCGGCAATATAACCGATCCGTTCTTTGACAGACGCCAGCTTGAACGCCGACGCCGCCCCAAACGAGGGAGGTAGTATGAAACCGATATCAAAACCGTGTGGCGAGATAATCTCCTTTATTTTTACCACCCCAATCAGACCGTGAACGTACCGGCTGGGGATCTTCAGAACATCCTCAACAGCCGGATTCTGTTCGAACAGTTCAGCCAGATGCTCAGGCGCAAGCACCGTCACCGAAGAACTGTGGAAAACCTCACGGGTCTCATTGATCATTGGCAGCGCCATGATACAATCGCCCAGGTGATTGGGTGCGCGGATCAGGATTCTTTGACTCATCAGTCAGCGAACTTGCTCTCCAGTTCAACCCTGTTGACAAGATAGTCCTTGAGTTCCTCAAGGTACTTGTCCTGTGTTTCCAGATAAAATACCTTGCTGTCTAAAAAGGTCAATCGGGATATCTGGCCGTCCGCCATACGCATTTGAGCAATATCCAGCTTATTCTTAGCCAGATCGATCAGCTTTCTTATGATCTCCAGCCGGCGAAAGCTGACATCAAGTTGATTAACCAGATTGATAATCTCTGCCCGGGCCTTCTTTCGTTCCCGTTCATACTCCAACCTCGCCTGTTCGGCTTCAAATCGTGCCGCCTTGACCGCAGCGCTTCCGGCGCCGCCGTCCCAGAGGGGCAGCCGGAACTCAAGTGTAACTCCCCAGCCGGCGGTGTTGATGTTGTCAACGCTCGAAACCCAGCCCTCAGTCGTCGCATCAAACCGCTCCGTCTCGATCTTCTGCTGCCCCAGCGAATAATTCGCCTTGAGATCACCTGTCAGGCCATGACCCGCAGCCGCATAGTTGGCTATTCGTTCGGTTTTTGAGTATTCGCATTCCGCCTTACGAATCGGCACCGACTGCTCCCAGGCAGCAATAAGGCGCTGCCGGGCAGCTTCGTCAAGGTGGTCGGTGACATCGGGCTGCAAGGGATTTAGTTCCTCCGTGACGTT
>JAOZPL010000163.1:0-1860 GCA_029932795.1 Candidatus Zixiibacteriota bacterium
GTTTACTCAGGCAGATCAGGCAGAATCGGCACCATCGATTGTATCGCCTACGCTTGGAGCAACCTTCACAGTCCTTGTTCAACGCCTGTATCTCCTCTGTTCGGTTCGTTTCATATACACGATCCCGTCTTCTATCTTCCCGACGTATTCGTTGTCGGAAATGCGAATGATCCAGAGTGACCGGAATTCCCGCTTCCTGTTGCGACGGTCACGGTATGCGTACTTGAGTCCTTTGTTAACCGTTTCCAGCGCCGTGCGATACAGCCTGCTGCGTCCGCCGTAATTACCGCGAGCTTTCTTGAGTATCTTCTTGTGCCGCTTCCGAGCGGCAACAGTATATCTTGCGCGTGGCATTTGTTGATCTCTCCTCTCTTGAAACCAGGTCTCCCCTAGTTCGGCAGCATCCTCTTAACCGAGGGGACATCCGCCGGGGAGATCAGGGTTGCTTTTCTCAACTGACGACGTCGCTTGGGACTCATCTTATTGAGGATATGGGTCTTGAACGCGTGGTGCCGTTTCAACTTTCCGCAAGCGGTTTTCTTAAATCGTTTTGCCGCTCCGCGCACTGTCTTCTGTTTCGGCATTATGAACCTCTATTAGCTGTCAGATCTCTCTGATGATGTTGATTTGTTCCTACCCTTGCTATCCGAAACGACCTCTTCCAGTTCCGGTTTCGATGGCGGCGCCTTTTTTACCACCGTCTTGCTTTTCTGCAGCTTCTTCACGACCTCCGAACGAGGGCTTACGATCATACTCATAGTACGCCCATCCATCTTGGGGGCAACATCGACCACCGCAATATCCTTAAGATCATCGATGACCCGATCGAGGATTTTTCGCCCGAACTCTATGCGTGTCATCTCGCGACCGCGAAACATGACAAATATCCGCACCTTACTGCCCAATTCCAGAAACTCCCGCACATGCCTGGTCTTGAACTGGTAATCATGGTCATCGATTTTAGGCCGGTAACGCATCTCCTTCAACTGAAAGGCGTGCTGCTTTTTCTTGGCCAGTTTGTCTTTCTTGGAAAGCTCGTACTTGTACTTTCCAAAGTCCATTATTCGGCACACAGGAGGACGACTGTCGGGAGCTACCTCGACGAGATCGAGCCCCTGCTCCCGGGCTCGTTCGAGAGCCTCGTTGGTTGGTAGAATGCCGATCTGCTCGCCGTCCGAACCGATCAACCGCACGGGCGATACCCTGATGCGGTGGTTTCTCCGAATCTCTTTGGTGGCTATGAATTCCTCCTGTTGGTATTAATTCCTTATCAATCCCTTGCCGGCAACCTCGGCCTGCAGAAGCTCTATCGCCGCGTTGAGCGTTTTAACACCCAAGTCTCCAGTACCATGCTTCCTGACGGCCACAGAGTCCTCACGGGCCTCCCTGCCACCGACCACAAACATGTAGGGAACCTTCATCAACTCCGCATCACGTATTTTCGCACCAATCTTCTCGGAACGGTCATCCAAGTCTGCCCGCAAGTTCGCTTCCTGCAAAGTGGCGACAACCTTGGTGGCGTACTCATTGCAGTCATCTGTTATCGGCAGAACCTTGACCTGTTCCGGAGCCAGCCAGAGCGGGAAATTTCCCGCATACTGCTCAATGAGAAGGCCAAAGAACCTTTCCACCGATCCGAGCAATGCTCGATGAATCATATACGGTCGCTTCGGCTTACCGTCGGCGTCAATATAATACATATCGAACCGTTCCGGCAGTGAAAAATCAAACTGTATTGTAGAGGCCTGCCACGCCCGGCCAAGTATATCCTTTATCTGGATATCAATCTTTGGACCATAGAAAGCCCCCTGGCCTTTGTCAACCGTAAAACGGTAATGTTCGTAAAGTTCCCGGTCTTCT
>JAOZPL010000163.1:1870-5082 GCA_029932795.1 Candidatus Zixiibacteriota bacterium
AGTTCCGCTTTCTCCAGGGCAGCCCGAAGGCCATCCTCAGCCAACACCCAGTCAGCCGGAACGCCAATAGCTTTTTCCGGACGGGTGGAAAGAAATATGGCATAGTCGGAAAAACCAAATGATCTGAGCATATGGATGCAGAAATCGAGCAGCCAAACCAGCTCCTCTTCCATCTTTTCCCGGGCGACAAAATGGTGGGCGTCGTCCTGCGTAAAACCGCGAACGCGCATCAGCCCCTGAAGTACTCCCGGGCGCTCATACCGGTAGACTGTGCCCAGCTCCGCCCAACGAAGCGGCAGGTCCCGATATGACCAGCGGCGGGATTTATACATCTCAATATGGAAAGGACAATTCATCGGTTTGAGCTGGTACTTGTGTTTATCGACATCCATCGGGGCAAACATGTCATCGGCATAGAAGTCAGTGTGCCCGCTCTGCTGCCACAATTGCAAATGGGCTATGTGCGGGGAAAATACCAACTCGTAACCATTCTTCAAATGCTCTTCACGCCAGAAATTCTCGATCTCATTTCGGATACGCGCTCCTCGGGGTAACCACAAAACAAGCCCGGCACCAACATTCTCGGAGATAGTATAAAGTCCAAGCTGTTTACCCAGAACGCGATGGTCTCGTTTTCTCGCCTCTTCGAGCCGCTGCAAATAATCTTCAAGCATTGATTTCTTCGGATACGACACGCCATATATGCGCTGAAGCGCCTGGCGATTCTCATCACCGCGCCAGTAAGCACCCGACGAGGAGACCAGTTTGAACGCCTTGATGATTCCGGTTCTTGGAATATGCGGCCCGCGGCACAGGTCCTCGAACCGAGAATCATAGTACAACGTCACGGTGTCGTCTTCGAACTCTTCAAGCATCTCTACCTTGTATATTTCCCCCTTGGCCTTGAAGTGCTCAATCGCCGCCCGGCGGTCCTTTAACTCGCACCTGAACTCAGCATTCTCGGCTATAATTTCTGCCATTTTCTTTTCGATTTTCTCGAGATCATCCGGAGAGAACGGTTTTTCCACATCGAAATCGTAGTACCAACCTTCCTCAATTGGAGGTCCGATAGCCAGCTTAACACCCGGAAACAGTTCCTGCACCGCCTGGGCCATTATATGCGAACTCGAATGCCAGAATACCTGACGGCCCTCCGGGCTGTCAAAGGTCAGGATTTCCACGGGTGCATCACCGGGGATGGGGAGATTCAGATCACGCACCTCGCCATTCACCTTCACAGCGACGGCATCTCTGGCCAGCCGATGGGAGATCGATTCCGCAATCTGTAGTCCGGTGACATCGCGGTGGAACTCCCTGACTGAGCCATCAGGGAACTTTATTTGCACTTGTTCCATCTCTCTTAACAAGTCCTATAACCAAATGCGGGAGGCCAGCACCACCTGGAGCTTCCCGCAAACATCCCTATGGTGGGCGATACTGGAATTGAACCAGTGACCCCTTGCATGTCAAGCAAGTACTCTAACCAACTGAGCTAATCGCCCACACACTTATAAATTACACAATCAGAGCAAATTCCAAGTGATCCTAATCTACATATAATATCGGACATGTCAACAGAAAGTTTCGCCCCTGGCTGGCTCAATCCTTTGGCACAAAGAAGCTTACAGTGCCGACACGAGCGTTCGGAGAAAGCGAGCCCCTTCACGGACTGGGCAGGGCACCTCCAGGATGCCCAGAGGCAGGGACGGAAGAGTTCACCTGTCAAACAACAGGGCACAACGAGACGTTGGTATTATCGAAATCACACTGGGCATCTGACTCTGAATACCGATATATAACCTAAGATACGTGGGGAGATTGTTTCGCAACGCAACCGTGTCCCCCGGGACAGCAAGGAGGATAGGATCATGCCATCGAGTCACATACACCACATTGCACCAATTATGGAGATAGTTCTGGCCACCCGACCGCAGTCGGTACTGGATATCGGAGTGGGATTCGGTAAATTCGGTTTTCTTTGCAGGGAGTACTTGGAGCTCTGGGACGGGAGAGAAACGTATGGCGACTGGCAAAAAAGAATCGATGGCATCGAGGCTTTCGAGCCATATATTACCCCTGTCCACGAGTATATTTACAACAATATCTACGTCGGGAATGCGCTGGAGATTCTACCGACGCTGGAGTCACACTACGATCTGATACTGCTCATTGATGTTATTGAACATTTCAGCCTGACGGATGGGCAAGAACTCCTGACCGAGTGCTCACATCGGAGCAAGGCGTGCCTGATCTCCACTCCCACCATCGCCTCACCGCAAGAATCAGCTTTTGGCAATCCCTTTGAGACTCACCGGTCACAGTGGACACATGAGCAGTTTGCCACATATCCGCACAAAGTTTTTATTCCAAATCCCAGATCATTGTTGTGTTACCTCAGGTTTGACGGTGTGAATGTGCAAACCAGCGCTGCTATACCAGCCAGATGACCGAACGCCCCTGCAGGCAGCGATTACAGTTCTGTAACAAGCCCGGTCTTAAAGCCGTGCCACCCCCTTGTCAGTGAAAAGCATATCAGGTAAAGGATACCACGAGCCGGCTATCTCACACCGGCCATCCTCATGAATGTCTCCGCCTTGAGGTATTCTTCACGAAGCGTGTTCTTGAAGGTTTCGATGTCGGCAGGAGTAATCTTCATGTAGTCCAGCAGTTTGGTAGGCAGGGTTCCGATAAGGTATCGTTCTTCAGAATTATAGAACACAAGTTTGGCGATATGGTTGGCGACATGGATTATATATGCAATCGGATCGCCTGTCTCACTTAGTTGGGGGTGATGATGATAAGTGATAGCCTCGATGAGTCGCTGGGGAAGTTTCCACTGAGTGGCCAGGATTGATCCGATCTGGGCATGGTTGTAACCAAGCACCCGTTCCTCGATTTCGAATGTCTGAGACTCCCGATCTTTGAGCCGTTCCTCTTCAAAACGTTCATGTTCTTCTCTCAGGAAGCAGGCCAGAACCATCTTGCCGATATCATGGAGCAGGCCACCTGAAAACGCCGAATCCGTGCTCACCAGGCCGTGAGCTTTCACGTTGTGCGCGAGAATACGGGCACAAACAGCTACGGCCAGCGAGTGACGCCAGAACCCCTCCTGAAACTCCTGATTGATTCCTTCTCCTTTGAACATGTCCAGCACCGATGCAGACAACACCAGATTCTTGATAGCTTCCAAACCGACAATAACGACGGCGTGC
>JAOZPL010000164.1 GCA_029932795.1 Candidatus Zixiibacteriota bacterium
CCAATCCCCAGAAAGGCCACCTTCTGCCCTCGTTCAAGAACGCCACGCTCATCACCAGATACGCTCTGGAGTGCGGATTACGTGGGTACATATATCTTCTCCTTTTTGGGATTGTAAACTTCTATACTCAATGTCATCATAGCATGCTTTTCAAACGAAAGAAAGTTCTAATTCTCAAAATCAAAAATCAGCTTATTGGCATTACCTGTTACAACGGAAACGGTATCGGTCCGCTCCAACTGCTTTCCAGCCAGAGTCAGGACAGCTTTGATAACATGCCGACCGCTCGTCACCTCATAAGTATTGGGCGTCCTGCGATCCTGCAGTTGGCCATCGATATACACAAGGGCACCATTCAGCGGCTTTGAACCCACCCTGATGCTGGTCAGAGCCTGCTTTGGCTGTGATGACGGAAATGTAAACCGGAAATTGCTGGTTTCATTGCCGTTCTCAGCCAAAAGAATGGTATCAACCATCACCTTCTGCACACTGCCTTGATTCTCAACCCGGATGATATGACGCCCGGTGTCGAGTGTCACCAGGGCCTGCTCCTCATCCTTGCCCACAAGGTCACCGTCAATATAGATGTCGCCCCGTGGCTGGACGGCTACTGTAATGATTCCCTCCGTCGCCTCCGGTGCGATCTCGATTGTAAACGAGGAGACAGTCGATAAGCCGCTGCTGTTGCCGTCCCTGTCAATAGCCTGCACTCGCCAGAAACAAGCTCCCTCGGCCAGATCCTCAGCGGGAGTGTAAGAAGCGACTGTCAGGCCGGACACCACCTGCGGGCTCAGGAACATCGAATCATCACTATACTCCAGCGTGTAGGTTCCGCCCTCACCCGCAGTCGGTTCCCACGCAAAACTCGGCCTATTAGTATTGATGACAACGTTCGTCTCCGGTTGAAACAGAACTGGCGAAGCTGGAGTGTCTTTGCTTCCCCCCCTGATGAAAACCAGGTACACGGCCACAACACAAACAGCCAGAACGGCAAAAACAGATGCCACTTTCAGCGCCGGCCCTTTCTTTCCGGCAGACTTTCGGGGAATTACCGGGCCGGCATCCTCGATTCGACCGGAGATCCCGATCTCTCTCACCAGGACACCAATGGCTTTTTGCATTTGCGAAGTTGTAGCAAACCGGCCTTCCGGATTCTTGTCGATTGCCTTCAGGATTATCTTTTCCAGGGGGACGGGAATCTCATGGTTGAGTTCACGTGGTTTGACCGGCTCAGTGAAAAGCTTGGCATCCCTCAGGGCAAACTGATCTTCCCCTTTGAAAGGAAGATCTCCGGTCAGCATGTTGTAAAGCATGGTACCAACTGCATAGATATCCGCCAGGGCGTAATTGATGTGACCGGAGGGGGTGAACTGCTCCGGAGCCATGTAGGTTGGCGTGCCGCACGAGCCGCCGGCCACGGTGAGATCGGGGTCGGTCTCCGCCTTGGCAATCCCGAAATCGATCACCTTCACCTGACCCTTGCTGTCAATCATTATATTGCTGGGCTTGATATCGCGGTGATAGATACCCTTTTGATGAGCGAATTCAAGCGTTGCCAAGACATCATTGATAATCCGAAGCGACTCCTTCACCGACAGCTTTTTCTTCTCTTTGATAATCTCGTCGAGGGTAACACCATCGATGTACTCCATCGCAATAACGATATCGTCACCGTGATTGAAGAAATGCTTAATCTGGCAGATGTGGGAATGACCGCCCAGGAGCGCCAATTTATCGGCCTCGTGCCGGAAGCGTTCCACCAACCGTGGATCAGTCAGGATTTTCAGGACCACTTTCAGGTTGGGGACATCCCGGTGAACGGCCAGATAAACTTTGGCCATCCCCCCTACCCCAACCTTCTCAAGGACCTTATAGCTCCCGATATACTGATCGCTCACCCGAAGAAGATAGGCAGTTGAAAAATCGCAGGCAATAATAATCGACATACACTGGTCCACGTCCACCAGTGTTACTGCGGCTGCAAAGAGTTCACTACCTGCACTCGGCCAAAGTGCTTCTTGTTTTTTTGTCTCAAAATGCCCAAATTCATATGCCAGTGGATAATTATTGGTGATATGCCATTTTGAAGAATAAGTATCTTAGAGGCTATACATGAAGCCGATTTATCTCGATTACAACGCTACCACGCCCATAGACCCGCGTGTGCAGGAGGTTATGCTGCCATTTGTACGTGAGCATTTCGGGAACCCCTCCAGCAGCCACGCATTCGGCGTAACAGCCAGGAAAGCGATTGAAAAAGCCCGCCAACAGGTCGCCCAGTTGCTTGGTTGTCAAATAGATGAGATAGTCTTTACCAGCGGCGGATCGGAATCCAACAACTGGGCCATAAAGGGCGCGGTTCGCGCCTGCCGGGACAGAGGCAACCACATCATCACATCATCTGTCGAACACCCCGCCGTGATTGAAGTGTGTCGTTATCTCGAGGAAAACGGCTACCAGGTAACCTACCTGCCGGTGGATAAATACGGTCTCGTGAACCCGGAACAGGTTGAAGAAGCAATTACACCGCAGACTGTCCTGGTCACTATCATGCATGCCAACAACGAAGTCGGCACCGTTGAACCGATTTCCGAGATAGCCGAGATTGCGCATCTTCACGAGATACTAATCCATACGGACGCAGCTCAATCCATCGGTAAAATCCCAGTCCGGGTGGATGAGTTGAATGTGGATTTGCTCTCGGTGGCCGGTCATAAGCTTTATGCTCCGAAAGGAATTGGAGCACTATACGTTCGCAGCGGGGTCGAATTGGAGAAACTGATTCACGGTGCGGACCACGAGATTAACCGTCGAGCCGGAACGGAAAACGTCATTGAAATAGTGGGATTGGGAGAAGCCTGTGAACTCATCGATCGGAATCTGTCCAGGTATCAGGACCATATGCAGAAAATGCGTGACCGGCTGGAAAAAGGATTGAAGAGTAAGTTCCCCGACGCATGGATACACGGCCATCCTGAAAAACGGCTTCCGAATACGACCAGTGTTGGCTTTAATGGCCTGGAAGCCAATACGATTGTGTCAGAGTTGAAAGGAGTTGCAGCTTCTGCAGGGGCCGCATGTCACTCCGACAGGATAGACGTTTCCAGTGTGCTGGAAGCCATGCAAATCCCTCTGGAATACGCGATGGGGACAATTCGCTTCTCAACGGGGCGTTTCACCACTCCCGAAGATACCGACCAAGCGCTTGATGAAATAACTCAGGTAATAGAGAGACTAAAGCCGAGTGAATCAACAGCTCCATCTCGGATTGGTACAGGCCATATTAAACTCACCCAATACACACACGGACTTGGCTGTGCCTGCAAGTTGCGCCCGCAATTGCTCGAAGATATCCTGAGAAAACTGCCGGTGCCGAGCGATTCCCGTATCCTGGTGGGCACTGATACCGCCGATGATGCGGCGGTTTATCGCATCGACGACAAAACTGCCATTGTTCAGACGGTCGATTTCTTCACTCCGGTTGTGGATGACCCCTGCCAGTTCGGAGCCATTGCCGCCGCCAATTCACTCAGTGACATATACGCCATGGGAGGCAAACCGCTGTTTGCCCTCAATGTGGTTGGCTTCCCCAGCAACCGCCTGCCGATGGAGGTGTTGGAGGAGATTCTGAAAGCAGCCCAGTCCAAGGCCCGGGAAGCGGGAATCTCAATCATTGGGGGGCACACCGTGGACGACAACGAACCGAAGTACGGGATGGCTGTGACCGGTATCATCGACCCGAACAAAGTCATCACCAACCGCAACGCTCAGCCGGGCGATGTGCTGATTCTGACTAAACCTCTCGGTACCGGTATCCTTTCTACCGCCCTCAAGCAGGACCTGTTGGAAGACGGACCTAAAAAGGCGCTGGTAGAAACCATGGCCGGACTTAACAAAGTGGCAGCCGAAGCCATGCAGACAGTCGGTGTAAATGCGTGTACCGATATAACAGGTTTTGGACTGCTGGGACACCTGCTGGAGATGATGAACGGTTCGCATACATCAGCCGTTATCCGGTTCGGCAACGTCCCTCTCCTCCCCAGCGTCATGGAACTGGCTGTGGCGGGCGCGATTCCGGGTGGCACCAAAGATAATCTGGACTTCACGACCCCATTCGTTGAATATGACAAGAAGCTCTCTTCCGTAAACCGCCTGTTGCTCAATGATGCACAAACGTCGGGCGGCCTGTTGATCTCGGTTCCGCACAACAAGGCTCAAACCCTGATAGAACTGCTGAAGGAAAAACGAGTAAGCACGTCGGCAACGATTGGTGAGGTAATCTCATCTGGCGAAGCGAAGATCACAGTGTACGAGAAATAGAACTCCCTCTCCGCCTACGGCCCCTTTAGATTACTCGGACAACGGTCGATAACGACCCAGAATCAGCCTCCTGACAACCTCCTTTCATTAATTGTTTGCCAGCACCACGGATTTCTCTTACCTTCCCAGCCGGGAATCAGGAGTTCCGAGATACCACATGCGGGACTGCATGTATAGAGAACATAGATGATCATTCGGGATCATCAGATAGGAGGAATCGACTGTGCATTTCAGCCTTTTGAATGACAGGGACACGAAAGCAATAGACGCCCTGATTGACGCCTACGGCGGAGCCAAGGCAATCTGTGAAAAGATCAGATCACAGCGAGACTACGCCATCAGGAAGAAGATCGCGGGCGAAAAAGGATATGGTGAAATGCTGGAGCAGGCGGAGAGCTTTGCCAGGGCTTTCCCCAAGGTTGAAGACATCATGTCCAAAGAGGGATTCAGAGTTACGAAGAAAGGCGTCTGCACTGCTCAGGTGTCAGGCTTCCAGGGATCTCATGTGACTCTCGGTTGTATGCGCCGACTTGCTGAAAACGGCGATGTCCTCATACCATCCGAGATGATCTCAGTTGTTGCCCTCACCGAGCATTACGTCTATGGTGGTGACCTGCTCGCAACCCTGGCCATGTCTGAGAACATAATGGGAGCCAGCAAGTTCTGTTCGACAAACCTGATCGGTATACCCCTGCCTGAAGAGCGG
>JAOZPL010000165.1 GCA_029932795.1 Candidatus Zixiibacteriota bacterium
CATATTAACAACCTTGTCACCTTTGCTCCCGTAAGTCTTTTGAATGGTTTTCTTGATCGCCTCAACGGCCTGCTTGTGGGGAAGAATCTCCGTAATATGGAAGAAGGCGGTCTGCATGATCATATTGATGCGCGCCCCAAGCCCCAGTTTCTTGGCCAGGCTGATCGCATCAATCACGTAGAACTTGGCCTTCTTCTCAATCAGTTGTTGCTGAACCTCTTTGGGCAGATGAGACCACACCTCGGATGCCGGATAAGGAGAGTTCAGAAGGAAAGTACCCCCTTCGATCAACCTCTCCACCATCTCGTATTTCTCAAGGAAGGAGAAATTATGGCAGGCGACAAACTGTGCCCTGGTGATGAGATACGGCTTACGGATCGGGTCCTTGCCAAAACGGACATGCGAAATGGTAACGGCCCCGGCTTTCTTGGAATCGTACACGAAATATCCCTGGGCATTGTAGTCCGTGTTTTCACCGATTATTTTGATCGAGTTCTTGTTTGCGCCCACTGTACCATCGGCACCAAGACCATAGAATAACCCCCGGACAACATTTCCCTCGATGTCGTAGGACATGTCGAAGTCGAGCGATGTGAAAGTGACGTCATCGTGGATACCTACCGTGAAATGATCTTTTGGTTTATCCTCTTTGAGATTGTCGAAGACGGCTTTGGCCATTGGAGGATTAAACTCGCTTGACCCAAGGCCGTAACGACCACCGACTACGAGAGGGTGTTTCCTGAAGGGAGCGATGCCCTTGTCGAGCGCTTCGGTGATAGCTGCCTGGACATCCATATAAAGCGGTTCTCCAACTGACCCCGGTTCTTTCGTTCTATCCAGTACTGTGATCCTCTTCACCGTCGGCGGCAGCGCTTTGATGAAAGCCTCCACTGAGAAGGGACGATAGAGTCGGACTTTGATAACGCCTACCTTTTCACCCTGGGTCACTAAGTGATCGACTGTTTCATGGACAACCTCGGAGCCGGTCCCCATGAGCACCGTGATATGCTCCGCCTGCGGATGGCCAAAGTAATCAAACAGGCGGTAGTGCCTGCCCACTACCGCAGCAAACTTGTCCATCGTTTCCTGCACCAGGCCAGGAGCAGCCAGATAGTACTTGTTTATGGTCTCCCGACCCTGGAAAAAAACGTCCGGGTTCTGCGAGGTTCCCTTGATCGTCGGTCGGTCAGGGGAGAGGGCGCGCTGCCGGTGTTTGGCTATCAGTTCATCGTCAATCATTGCCCTCATCTCGTCAAATGGTATCTCGGTAACCTTCTGGATCTCGTGTGAGGTACGGAAACCGTCAAAAAACTGGACAAAGGGAACGCGGCTGGCCAGTGTGGCCGCCTGGGCAATCAGGGCAAAGTCCATTACCTCCTGGACAGATCCGGAGGCGATCAGTCCGAACCCGGTCGAACGGCAGGCCATGACGTCAGAATGATCGCCGAATATGGAGAGGGCGTGAGTAGCCACGGCTCTGGCCGAAACGTGGAAAACGGTTGGCGTCATCTCGCCTGCGATCTTGAACATATTGGGGATCATCAAAAGGAGTCCCTGCGAAGCTGTGAAGGTGGTTGTGAGGGCGCCTGTTGTAAGAGCACCGTGTACCGCTCCGGAAGCACCGCCTTCGGACTGCATCTCCACTACGATCGGGATTGTCCCCCAGATATTCTTCTCTCCTGCCGCGGATTTGGCGTCGGCCATTTCTCCCATGTTGGATGAGGGGGTAATGGGATAGATCGCGATGACTTCGTTGGTGGCATGGGCTACATAGGCGGCGGCGGTATTGCCGTCGATTGTAACCATCCGTGGTTTCTTCCGAGGGGTTTTGGCGGTCTCTATTTCTTTGACAGCTTGTTCCTGCATGATCTGACTCCTAGTTTCTCGGCACCGTTGTAAGCCGGTGTATCCGCATGCTTATTCCGATTTCGACAGCGTGATTCTCCGCTGCCTCTGATATTTACCTTTTTTATCTTTATACGAAATCTCACAGAGTTGCGATGCTTCCAGGAAAATCAACTGGGCGATTCCTTCATGCGCGTAAACCCGGGTCGGCAGGGGAGATGTGTTGGCCAAAGAGATGGTGGCGTGTCCTTCCCACTCCGGTTCGAACGGGGTGACATTGACGATTATCCCGGAACGGGCATAAGTTGATTTCCCCACACAGATAGTGATGACATCACGGGGGATCTTGAAGTATTCCCGCGACTGGGCCAGGGCGAAGGAGTTCGCCGGTATCAGAATCGAATCTGCTTTCACATCGACGAAGTGCGCCCCGGAGTCGTTCTTGGGGTCGAGTTCCGTGATTCCCGCGGGATCAAGAATCTTGAACTGGTCTGAGAGACTGATGTCGTAGCCGTATGATGATACCCCATAACTGATCCCCTGGCGGACCTGTTTCTCGGCAAAGGGCTTTATCATATCGTGGTGGCGGGCCATCTTGATTATCCAACGATCCGATTTAACACACATAGTTTTGTGTACCTTCGTTACAATAAACCCGGCTAAAAAAACTACCGGATTGCTTTCCCGCCATATGTTGAATAGCAACCATGCTCATCTTGGTTCAGCTATCTTGTGGCTGTGTTCGCTTCTTGCCAGTGAACAAGGTCTGCTATTGTATGGTCATTAAAAACAGAGACCAGTTTCTGCTCTGCCATCCTGACAAGTTCGCGGAGGGCGCAGAAGTCGCCTTTGTACTTCTGACAGGCTTCGTTGTCTTTCGTGCACTTCAGCAGATGATAGGGCCCCTGGATTATTTCCAGCACCTCTATCACCGTTATCTCGGATGGATCCCTAGCCAGAGAGAATCCACCTCTGACGCCTCGATGGGATCGGACAAGGCCTGCCTTCGATAATGATTGAAATATCTTGGACAGGAATGTCTCCGGTATTCCCTCCTCTTCGGAGATTTCCGACAGTGGGGTGACGACTGACCTGTTCTTTTGAGCCAGACAGTAAACACCGAAAAGGCCATACTCTTCCGCTTTTGTAAATCGCATGACAGCCTCCCGAACTGTACATCCACCGTCGCCCCGGGTCTTACCCATAGACAACTAAGCGGGCTTGTTTATCCTGTAAAAGAATATCAGTGAACAAACCTGTTTAGTCAATACCGGCTGGTTATATTTTTCACAAGTGCTCATGAAAACGTACTGTCAAATTGCCTTCACAACGTTCTTTTTTCACTTTCGAATGAATGTCGGGCTTTGTAGAATATAGCATCAGACAGCAGTGGAGATGATTGGTGAAGAAAGAGGGAACCAGGGGTTTATTGCTCGTATACACCGGCAATGGCAAGGGAAAAACCACCGCTGCGCTGGGGATGTGTGTCAGGGCGGTTGGCCATGACTGGTCCATATGTCTTATCCAGTTTGTCAAAGGCACCTGGGAATATGGAGAGCTTAAGGGACTGCGGCGGCTTGAGCCGAACGTGGAACTTCACGTTGTCGGTGAGGGCTTTGTCGGGATTGTTGATGACAATAAGGATTTTGACATCCACCGACAGGCGGCCCGGAAAGGTGTCGCGCTGGCTCTGAATAAGCTTCAGTCAGAGGACTATCAACTGGTAATTCTGGATGAACTGAATGTGGCCTATAGCCTCGGACTGGTTACACGGGATGAGATTGACAAAATCCTGGCCTCCCGAACGCGGAGACAACACCTGGTGATTACCGGGCGGGGGGCACCCGATTGGCTTATCGAGAAAGCCGATCTGGTGACAGAAATGAAAGATGTTAAACATCCCTATAAAATGGGGATCCCTGCCCAGAAAGGAATTGACCGGTAGGTGGTACAATCTGTCTCAATTATCCTCGCCGGGAACTTTTCAGGAGGTCAGGCTATTTGTAAGGGTATGGGTTCTTTATCTGATGACAAGGCGCCAACCATGCTAAGACTCTTGGAGCGGTAATTCCTTGAATCCATAATTGATCTGGAGCTCTTGGAGAGTTATAGAGAGGTAGAAGGGATTAGGAAATGGCGGAAGAGAAGAGATACGATATCGTGATTGTCGGCGGTGGTCCAGGCGGGCTGTGCGCCGGTCTCTACAGTGCCAGAGGTCGTAGAAAAGTAGTCTGCCTTGAAAAATACCTTCCGGGTGGACAGATCGCAATCACCGGCGAGGTCGAGGACTATCTCGGTTTCGAGCACATCCAGGGAGCAGAACTGGCCATGAAGTTCGCTGAACACGCCAAGAAATTCGGCCTTGAAATCCAGATGGAAGAGGTGGCTGAGGTCTATACTGATGGCGAGGACAGAGTCGCCCGGTGTGAGTCCGGGAATATATACCGCGGCAAGGCCATTATCCTTTCAACCGGAGGTTCTCCGATCAAGTTGAATGTTCCCGGGGAGCAGGAGTACAGTGGCAAGGGAGTTTCATACTGTGCCATCTGTGATGGCTCTTTCTTCAAAGATCGGGTGATCGCAGTGATCGGCGGGGGTGATGCGGCGGTTGAGGAAGGAACGTTTCTTACTAAGTTCGCCTCCAAAGTGTATATTATTCACAGGCGGGACCAGCTCAGAGCACAGAAGATCATCCAGCAGCGGGCGTTTGACAATCCCAAAATAGAGTTTATCTGGAACACTGTCGTTGCATCAATCAATGGCAATAATAAGAGCGTGACTGATTTGACTCTGAAGAACGTGAAAACGGGTGAGAAGTCCACTCTGGAAATCGGGGCGGTTTTCCCATATCTGGGTTTCCGTCCTAACACGGATATCGTCCATGATGAGATGAAGAAGGATGATGGGGGCTACATTGTAACCGACTTCAGGATGGAGACTTCCATTAAAGGTGTTTTTGCGTGTGGCGACGTGCGTGCGCAGCTTGTTCGGCAGATCACGAATGCTGTCGGGGACGGCACCACGGCGGCAGTCGCGGCCGAGAAATACCTTGAGGAACTGGAGGACAAGCACGCCCGGCGGACTTGAATAACCGGCGGCGGAATGCGCATCAAGAAGCTCCGTGTGTGGTGGGGCTTTCCTG
>JAOZPL010000166.1 GCA_029932795.1 Candidatus Zixiibacteriota bacterium
ACTATATTGAACAGCATGCCTCTCAGGCAGCCAAGTAGATGCAGGCAAGGTCATAAGATCAACACTTCGGCAAAACCAGATGAACCATAGAGCCGTTATCACCGGAATGGGCATTATTACCCCCGTGGGTAACAACGTTGACGAATTCTGGAACGCCTTACTGATTGGGAAACCCGGTGTTGGGCCGGTCACCAGGTTTGACGCATCCGATTACGCCACTCGGATCGCGGGAGAAATCAAAAACTTCGACCCAACGGAATTCATGGAAAAGAAAGAGGCCCGTCGCATGGACCCAGCAGAGCAATATGCCATTGCTGCCAGCGAACAGGCTATACATGACGCCGGGATCAACCTTGGTACGCTTGACCTTGATCGCTGCGGCGTGGTCATCGGATCAGGAATCGGGGGCATCTCTACCTTTGAGAACCAGTACCGTCGGCTGATCAATTCGGGGCCGAGCAAAGTGTCCCCGTTTTTTATCCCTATGATGATTATTGACATGTGTGCCGGTCTGGTATCCATGCGTTACGGCTTCCGGGGACCGAACTATGCTACCGTCTCGGCCTGCGCGTCGTCTGCCCATGCAGTTGCAGACGCTTACCGTATCATCCAGAGAGGGGAAGCGGATATCATGATCACCGGCGGAGCGGAGGCGACCATTACACCCAGTTCCATGGCCGGTTTCTGCCAGACCAAGGCGATGTCCACGCGCAACGACGAACCGGAACGAGCCTCACGACCGTTCGACAAAGGACGCGACGGCTTTGTTATGAGCGAGGGCTCGGCTATTCTGATCCTGGAGTCGCTGGAACATGCCAGCAGTCGGGGAGCCAGAATCTACGCCGAAATACTGGGGGTGGGCATGTCCGGCGACGCCTACCACGTAACGGCGCCACATCCTGACGGACACGGAGCACGCAAGGCTATCGAAGCTGCTCTAGCCGACGCTGGTATCTCCGGTGAACAGGTTGACTATATTAACACGCATGGCACCGCCACCGGCCTTGGCGACATCTCGGAAACAAAGGCCATCAAGGCCGTGCTGGGTGAGCACGCGTACAAAATACCATGCAATTCCACTAAATCAATTACCGGCCATCTTCTTGGTTCAGCCGGTGCTGCGGAACTCATTGTAACTGCTTTATCTATTGTGCATAACGTGCTACATCCGACCATCAACCTTGACGAGCCAGACCCCGAGTGCGACCTGGATTATGTACCGCATACGAAGCGCCAGTGGACTATTAACTATGCCCTCTCCAACTCATTCGGATTCGGCGGGCATAACGTCACGCTTGTGGTCGGCCGGTTCAACGGCACGGAATAGATGAGTCTCAGCAATAGGTTCAAAGCTTTCTTCCGCAAAACGGCCGCTGCCGAGCAGCCGAGTCCGGACGACTTCCAGAAACTCATCGGATACTATTTCCAGGATAAAGATCTGCTGGAGCTAAGCCTGACCCACCGCTCGTTTGTCAGGGCGGGTAACGCTCATCTACCGTCCAACGAACGCCTGGAATTCCTGGGTGATTCCGTGCTCGGCCTCGTAATAGCTCACCAGCTTTACCGCGACTATCCCCGCATGAGCGAAGGTGACCTGACCAAGACCAAGGCCTTGCTGGTCAATGAAACTACATTGACCCAGATAGCCAGGGAAGCTGGCCTTAATCGTTATATAAAACTCTCATCGGAAGAAGAGAAAGCCGGAGGCCGGGAGTTGCCGTCGATAATCTCCGACGCCTTCGAGTCAGTCATCGGAGCAGTTTTTCTTGACGGCGGTCCGGATGCAGCGCGCCGCGTCGTACTCAGACTCATCTACGCACACAAGGAATCAATCATCTCCGACAGCTCCCAGAGGAATTATAAGGGGGATCTGCTGGAGTGTACTCAGGCCAGGGGCGAGGGAATGCCCCGATATGACGTCATCTCGGAGTCGGGGCCGGATCATGAAAAGGAGTTTCGGGTGGTTGTCATGATCAATGGCCGGAAAGCAGGCGAAGGCCGGGGGCTGTCTAAAAAGGAGGCCGAACAGAGAGCCGCCTGCAAAGCTCTCGAATACTACGAAAACCTATCGCCCTAGCTCTCTCTCCACTCTTGCCGGCTGGTCCAAGACATGACCGGTCGTGCGGAGTAGCACTTGACATCCACTTTCGCATCGGGCATATTTGCCGCTAAGATTATGGAACATGTTTTCTGCTGATGGAGACCTTATGAACATAACAGTGCTCATAAAACAGGTGCCGGAAATCGCGCTGATCAAGGTCGATGAAGCCGCGAACAAGGTCGTCCTGCCGCAGGGACCAGGAGTAGTGAATCCGCATGACGAATTCGCGGTCGAAGAAGGTCTGCGTCTCAAGGAGAAAACCGGCGGCAAATGTGTCGTTATGACCGTCGGAACAGAACGGGCGGAATCCGCCTTGCGCAACTGCCTGGCTCTGGGAGTTGATGACGCCTATCTCCTGACGGATGACCTCTTTACCGGTTCTGATCCGCAGGCAACCGGCAGGATCCTGGCGGCTGGTCTGAAAAAGATGGGGGATTGTGACCTCGTGCTGGCCGGCAAACAGGCGATTGACTCCGATTCTGCGCAGGTGCCCGCTGCGGTGGCAGCCCATCTTAACCTGCCGCAGGTGATGTTCGTCAAGAAGTTTGAGAGTATTGGCGACGACAAGGCAACAGTTTTTCGCATTACCGAAGATGGCTACGATGCCGTGGAGGTAAACCTGCCGGCCGTCATATCGGTAGTTAAAGAGATCAACGAACCTCGGCTCCCCTCGCTCAAAGGAAAGATGGCGGCCAAGAAGAAGGTGATCACCAGATGGTCGGCTGCTGACCTTGGCCTTGACGGATCCGGTATCGGTAACAATTCCAAAACGAAAATCGTCAAGGTATCCCCACCCCCGCCTCGCCCCAAGGGCGAGATCATCGAAGGGGAAACACCCGAGGAACTGGCGGAGAGCCTTTTCAAGAAACTTCGAGACAATCAGGTCATATAAACGGAAAGCCGCCACCCGAGCGGCTTTTTTATTGGCCTCCCGGCACAGGAGCAGCCACCCGAAGGCATTCGCAACATACACGTCCGGACGAAACCGGTACCGACATCCGCAAACCCCGCAGAATTTCAACTTTGACAAGCATTCACGAAAGGCAATATATTCGTCATACATGGCGAACTTAAGAGAGAAAACAAGGGCTCGACTGCTATTACTGGCAGTCCGTGTATCATTCGCTTTTTCTGTTCCGATGCTCATAACAGCACCCGCGCAGGCATCAGACCTTACACGGTACGCCCTCTGTGACGTGCGCATCCTTTATACTTTCGATGAGCCTGAAAACATCGACTGGCCCACCCTTTATTACCTCAATGATCAGTTCGGTTGTCGTATTGATCTCCTGACCTTTGATCCGGGACGCGATTTCAGACACATTACAAAAGAGATTCCTGAACGTGAGATCCACTTGCATACTTGTTATATCGATACCGAGGATTCGACCGCGCTTGATTCCGTCCTGGCTGCAGTGCTATCTGTGCGTCGGCCGGACATCGTCATCTTTGGTCATGGCGCTGCCGGTCAACACGAAGAGTTGGCCGAGCGCCTGATGAAACTGCCTCCGGACAGGCAGTCAATGTTCAACATCCTCAAAATCTACCAACTTTCAGGAAACAGGCCAGACCGGTATAAGCTGCTCGCCTCGGTCACGCTGAACCGGCATGAACTGTTTACCCGATACAGCGAGCGAATAAAGCTGGAAGTGCCCGCTCTCATCTCCCGACCACCGAACAAAGTAAATCGAGAAGCACGCCTGATTCGTTACGATTTGATACGGAGGGATCTTGCCGACAGCGGCGCCGAAGCGGATTTCCTTGCCGGCCTCGGGAGTTTGCGGCTGGCACCGATTATTGATTCCATACTGGCCGAGGGAGCCGTGAAGCATGCGTTTCAAAAACGCGTCAGGGGCTTCCTTTCCCTGTTCGGTTCGGCGCAGAACTCTACCGGCCGGGAGCACATCAAAAAGCTCATGAACGGTTTCAGGGAACTGACGACACTGGAGAAACAGGCTGGAGCGGAAAGAGATCTGACCGCCATGGCCGACTTTCTGCCATACCTGAGACGGCTTCTGGATCGAGCCCAGCGGGCGGTGCTGAAGGGTATCGGCTTGGATTGGGAAGGCCGGATCATTCTGCGCGATTCTCCACACGGACCGAAACTAAAATTCCGCGCTTCGTTATCTGTCGATGGCCCGCAGGAGGTGACTCTCTCTTATATCAGGTTTCATCCCTACTGGGATACTGTTGATGTTATCCTAGACTCCGTACCGCAAGAAGTTCTGCCACACCAGTCATATGTGCAGGAATACCTCATAGATATCGAGCGAGCCCGCCTTGAGACGCAGATGCCGGAGTCGCTGCTCTTCACAGCGGAGATCACGTATGGTCACTTTCCGATGGTGGTGACATCAACACTGCCGATCTGGGAGACACCTGATTTGAATATTACAATTGAGCCGGACTTCTACTTCATCCAGCCGTTTGTCCCTCTCAACATCGACAAGGTCGTCGGCTCGATGAACTGGAAAGCGGCAATCACGAAACCGGAAAACTACAGTGGAACGGTCAGACTAAACATAGAAACACCGCGGGGTGTGTTCGCCGGGGCATACCGCAAGGAGTTGCAGCTTGAAAAGGGGCGCATGCGCGAAACGGTCCGGATACCATTCTCGGTCTCAAACCTCTTTGAACTGGGTATCCAGCACCTGACGATTTCGCTCTCAATTGATCACCGGACGGTGGCCGCCGACACCGGCTTGATCCGGATTGCCTCATGCCGTATCGCTGACACGATCAAGGTCGGATTCCTGCCCGATACCAGCGGTCTCCTGGAGGATATCCTGAGGATGACCAATGTATCTTTCCGCCCCCTGACTGACCGCACCCTTCTAAC
>JAOZPL010000167.1 GCA_029932795.1 Candidatus Zixiibacteriota bacterium
ACATAAACCAGTGGGGTTCGAGAACGACGGGTCAGCATTCCAGACAGATCGGAAAGGATCTCCAAATCGACATCAATGACAGCCCGAATCCCAGGGCGCTGGACTTTCAAGACGACCTCTTTACCGTCATGAAGCGTCGCACGGTGAACCTGAGCGATAGATGCCGCAGCCAGGGGTTCATCACAAATCCGAGAAAAGACTGTCTCCGAATCCTGCTTCAGTTCCTCATTGATGACTTCCCGAACATCCTCATATGGGACCGGAGCCACCTGATCCTGTAACTTATGAAACTCGGTGGCAACATCCGGTGGTATAAGATCCGGGCGCATACTGAGAACCTGGCCCAGTTTAACAAAGGTTGGCCCAAGCTCTTCGGCTGCATGACGCAGTCGCTCCGCTCTCGACATCGACGTATCTGTCTGCACCTTCATGCGTGGGATTATCTTGCTCCCGAAGCGCAACACAAGGTCCTTCCGGGTGACATCCACAACATCATCAAACCCGTACTTCAGGAGGACACCGATGATCTGACGATAGCGACGCATGTGCCGCCAAGTGCGGGTGATGGATGATAACCGCAACTAGTTACCTCCTATGTCCGTATCTTGTTCTTCAAAACACTCAACCTGTACGCTCATAGCATCGCTCTCATCCCGCGTCGGTGGGTTACCCCGCCTCTGACACCCAGGCTGGTGCCTACCCCTGCTGGTTACCCCCTGATTCGACCGGCTGGTCGGTTGGCCTGGCACCCGGCCTCAGGTTGTTGACTATCCCGTTGAGTTTTTCAAGCTCCGCTCTGGCCTTCTCAGCGAAATCCTTCCCGTTGGAGGCGTACAGCACCGAGCGGGAGACGTTGATAACCGCCGGCTTGCGGAAGTTGTCGGTACCGGATATGGCAGCTTGCTCCAGCGAGCCTCCCTGGGCTCCCACACCCGGAATCAGAAGGGGCATGTCACCAGCCAAGTCTCGAATCTCACGGAGTTGTTGTGGATGAGTGGCCCCGACCACCAGCCCGCAGTTGTGTTCCTTATCCCAGTAATAGACTTTTTCGGCCACGATCTTGTACAACGGCTTGCCAGCCACTTCCAACCGCTGAAAATCCTTGGCTCCGGAGTTGGAAGTCAGGCAGAGGACAAAAACTCCATTATCCTTGTGCTCCAGAAACGGCCGCATGGAGTCATACCCCATATACGGATTCAGCGTCACCCAGTCGGCTCCGAGCACGTCGAAAAGTGACTTCGCATAATGGGCTGCGGTGTTGCCGATATCCCCCCGCTTGGCGTCCAGAATGACAGGAATCTCATCAGGAATCCGCTCTACCACCAGTTTGAGCAGCGACCAGCCGTCCGCCCCGAGACTCTCATAAAAAGCCAGGTTCGGCTTATAGGCACACACGAGATCAGCGGTGGCATCCACTATGCGATGGACGAAGTCAAACATCCCCTTGAACGAACTTGCATAGTCCGACGGTATTCTCCTGGGGTCAAGGTCCAGGCCCAGGCAGATGATCGAATTGTTCTTCTGTTGTATCTTCTTGAGTTCTCTTACGGCAACCATCAGTATTTCCTTACTTTGCCGACCATCTCACTAACATGGTCGATCTTTTTCGTTTTTATATAGTCCGCCAGTCCCTTGATAATTCTGAGGGGTGCGTCCGGTTCCACAAACAGAGCCGTTCCCACTTGCACGGCTGTTGCGCCGCAAAGGAAGAACTCAAGCACGTCCCGGTATGTACTGATACCGCCGACCCCGATGAGTGGCAGGCGACACCTCTCATAAACGGCATACACGCGGGCCAGCGCAATCGGTTTTATCGCCGGGCCGGTCAGGCCACCGCGGTTGAACGTTAGCGTAGGGCGCCAGGTGTCAACATCGACTGTCATTCCCACCACGGAGTTAATCAACGAGAGAGCATCGGCTCCCCCCTGCTCGGCTGCCAGCGCAATCCGGGTAATGTCGGTCACGTTGGGAGTCAGCTTAGCGATCACCGGTCGTGCAAACACCTTCTTCACCTCTCTTACTGTCCTTTCAGTCATGCGGGGATCGGTGCCAAACTCCATCCCTCCCTGGCTCACGTTAGGACAGCCGAGATTGAGTTCGATCATATCAACTCGACCGTAATCATTCAGGCGGGCGGCAACCTCGGCGTACTCCCGGATCGTCTTGCCGCCGACATTGACAATAACCCGCGTCTTCTGCTTCTCCAGGAAAGGGATTTTCTCACTGATAAAACGGTCAACACCCACATTGGCCAGTCCGATCGCGTTAAGCATCCCGGACGCTGTTTCAGCTGTGCGCGGCGGCGGGTGCCCCAGGCGGGGTTCGATTGTGATTGTCTTGGTCACGAGGGCACCCAGCCTGGAGAGTGGGAAAAAGTCAGTCAGTTCCTCGCCGTAACCGCAACAACCGGAAGCTGTCATGATCGGATTGACAAACTCAACCCCGGCGATATTAACGTTCAATCCCGATGTCACAGCAACACCTCACCGATGTTGAAAACCGGACCGTCACGACATACCCGAGCGTGGCCACCTTTACGAAGCGGCACCACACACCCCAGACAGACACCAATGCCACATGGCATGGGCGCCTCCAAAGACAACTGTCCCGGAAGATGGTACTTCATCCCGAGATCATCCATCGCTTTGAGCATGGCCGCGGGGCCACATCCATACAGCCGCATTCTTTCACCGGCATGTTTCCGAACATAGTCTTCAACCGCTTCCGTGACGAGTCCTTTCCGACCATAGGAACCATCGTCGGTAACCGGACGCAAGTTCACGCCCAGTCGTCTGATACGGACACGCTCAACAATCTCACCGGACCTCCGACCACCGTAGAAAAACTCGATGTCTCCCGGAGGGTAACCTTTGCGAATCATTTCACTCGCCAGGAACAGAAGGGGCGGGAAGCCGACTCCACCTCCGACAATGATCGCCTTCTCATTCTTACGCGGAAAGGAAAAGGCATTACCAAGCGGACCGAGGATGTTGACCGGGGCATGCCTGCGGCATCCGGCCAGCAATGCTGTCCCACGCCCGAATATCTTGAAAATGATTTCGATTTCCTCCCTGTCGGGATTCACACTGGCCACCGACATCGCCCGGCGGAAATAGACATCGGAAGATGCCAGCCGAATATGCACGAAATTGCCGGGTTTGCACCGGACGGCACGAGAATAGGGCCTGAATACATAAGAGAAGTAGTTGTTCTTGAGATCGCGGCGTTTTATCAGAAACGTGTCTTCACACGTCAGCTTTGTCATCGCAGGAAATCCGGTTTCTCTACCAGGTACTTGTACACCAGCCAGTAACCCCGGCCGTCCGAAGACGGCTTGAGTTCAAAGCGCGAAACGAGCTGCGAAACCTCGAGGGGATCAAAAGTCATCGAGGCCACCGTCTCTGAAGCCCGATCATTCAGTTCCTCAATCGGGGATCGAACTTTGAGCAAATAATCAACAACTTTACCGGAAAAATCAACAAGGATTTGGAAATACAGGTAGATCGCCTGATCTTGCATGGTGTACGCCTGCGTAGGGAACTCAAACGGTTCTTCAATCTGGATAGGATCAGACGTGATCTCTGTCAGCGTTTGCTCATCCGGGCCGACATACAAGGCCGCAAGAGGATCAACATATCCGGTGGTGTCAACGGCCTCTTCAGTCGCGAGCGTGTCCGATGGTGTAGGCTGCTCTTCTGCCCCCTGCTCGTCGATTTCCCGTTGTGGCCGTGCTTTGGCAGACGGACGGTACTGCA
This sequence comes from Candidatus Zixiibacteriota bacterium, assembly GCA_029932795.1. GTDB lineage: Bacteria > Zixibacteria > MSB-5A5 > GN15 > FEB-12 > JAOZPL01. The sequence goes on from JAOZPL010000167.1 coordinate 3,756, forward strand.
CCCGACGACTGGCCTCCATGGCCAGCGGTGTGCCGGCGAACGAATCAATGAACTCCTGATAGGCATAGATTACCGAGGAATCACCCGGGGACTCGTACATCTCCATTATCCATATCTGATTAAACCGCGCCTGCAAATTGAGCTTGGAGTCAGGGAAACTGTCGACTACGTACTGATAATAGTACCTGGCCGAGTCGTAATTCTCCTCTTCAAAAAGAAAATCTTCCGCCTTGTGAAAATAGACTGCCGGATACCCGGTGTCGGCCACCGTTCCTCGAAGGCCCAGGATATCCAGGGCTTCCGGTACGTAGTCCGAACGCCCGTATCTTGTCAGCATTGATCTCAGAATGGAATCGGCCGCCCGGTCATCCTCATAGTGCTCACGATACATCTGCGAGAGCGCTATCATTGCCCTGGGAGCATCGTAAGCTGTGGGGAATGAGTCGACCAAGTACTGCATCTCCAGAATAGCCGTATCCGGTTTGTTCAGCTGTAGCCAGTACAACTCGGCTAACAGATACTGTGTGAAAGCCATCTCGTCGATCTCCTCCTGTGTAGTGGCGGAATCGACATCGATACTCTTGGCAAATTTCTCCAGTTTCCCTATATCGGACGATTTCTGCAGTGCCTGCCGGCCAGCTTCGCTGCCGCGCCGGGCGCTCACCGCTTTATCATAATACTCCTTGGCCTGCTTCAGATCGTCGTAATCATACTGGTATATTAATCCCAGACGGTAGTACGCTTCAGCCTGGTGCTGTTTATTCTCCGCGCTGGCAGCCACCTCCGCGTACGTCTCCTCAGCCAGCGTCAGATCATCGTCATACTCATACCCCTCGGCCACCATGAGCTTAAGAACACCGACGGAATCATAGTAGAGATCGTCCTCTATCAACTGATTCAGATACTCCAGGCCATCGTCAATCCTCAACAGACGATAGGAGCACACAGCCGCCTGAAACAGGGCATGGTATTTGTCGTTTTTATCCGGATCCATGCCCAGGATTTGAAGATAGGCACCGAGAGCTTCGTTAAACTGGAACGACTCAAAGTAGCCGTCGGCAATATATACCTGGGCTCTGATCTTCTGGATATCGTCACCCAGCGAGTCGCGGAGAGCCATGAAATAAGTGCGCGAGTTTTCAAACTCCTTTTCATTAAAGTAAAACTCA
>JAOZPL010000168.1 GCA_029932795.1 Candidatus Zixiibacteriota bacterium
TCGTGTCATTCTATATCTTTATGACTAATTTGCACCGTTTCAGAAGAGGGAACTCGGGTAACCATCGCAAGTAAAAAGCGGTGGCTCAGGGGCTGGTATCGGAATTATGAACGAAGGACTACATCTCGATTTTGAACGTCCGATAATCGAGCTGGAGAAGAAAATCTCTGACATGAGGGATTTCTCCGCCGGTGGGACTATTCATCTCGACGATGAGATTGCCGCTCTGGAGAAGAAGCTTGCCCGACTGCGTCAGGAGATATACTCCAACACCTCCCGGTGGCAGCGGGTGCAACTCTCCCGTCATCCGAAACGACCTTACACTCTCGACTACATCAATCTCATGATGACCGATTTCGTGGAGCTGCATGGCGACCGATGTTACGCGGATGACAAGGCGGTAGTCGGCGGTTTTGCCCGTCTTGACGGGGAACCGGTCATGGTGGTCGGTCAGCAAAAAGGGCGGGACACCAAACAGAAGCTATATCGCAACTTCGGCATGACCCATCCAGAGGGCTACCGCAAGGCGCGGCGGCTTTTCTATCTCGCGGAAAAGTATAACATCCCGATCGTGATCCTGGTTGACACACCGGGCGCGTACCCCGGCATTGGAGCCGAGGAGCGGGGACAAGCGGAAGCCATTGCCACGAACATCCGGACGATGTTTACCATTAAGGTGCCGATTGTGGTGGTGATTATTGGAGAGGGAGCCTCTGGTGGTGCTCTCGGCATCGGAGTTGGTGACAGGGTATTGATGATGGAATACGCCTGGTATTCTGTGATTTCGCCTGAAGGTTGTGCTGCGATACTCTGGCGTGACGCAGCCAAGGCGTCGGAAGCGGCGCAGGCGCTCAAGCTGACATCAGGGGACCTTATGGAACTGGGTATTATCGACAAGGTGATTACAGAACCGCCCAGCGGAGCACACAACGACTATGTTCAGGCGGCGGCCAGCGTGAAACACGAGATTGTGGCGTCACTGAACGAGTTGAAACCGAAACCAGTTGATCTGCTACTGAGTGAACGGCTCCAGAAGTATCGCTGCATGGGTATGTTCAAGGAATAGGGTCTGGGAAACGATGGTTCTCTCAAGGAGATTGCTGGACATGCTTGCCTGTCCACAGTGTCACGGGCCGTTGGCGTACGATCCGAACAACGAGAGCCTGGAATGTCAGACATGCCGACTCCGTTTCAGGGTAGCTGACGGTATTCCTGTGCTCCTGCTGGATGAAGCTGAGAAACTAGAATAAAGGTAAGGTAGATGAAGCTTTCCAAATTCTGCGATGAGAGCCTGGTCGTGCTTGGACTGCGCGAAAAGACGAAAGACAAAGTGATTGAGGAACTTGTCGATCTGGCGGCTACCTCCAACATGATTAAGGATCGTGATGCCCTTCTTGCCGATGTTAAGGAGCGCGAACAGCTGGTGACTACCGGAATCGGTTACGGTGTGGCTTTCCCTCACGCCAAGACGAATTCCGCAAAAGGGATTGTTATAGTCTTCGGACGCGCCACCGATGGCCTCGATTTTAACGCCATAGATCACAAGCCGGTTTATCTGTTTTTCCTGATTGCCGCCCCTGAAGACGCTATTGGCGCCCATTTGAATGTGATGGCTCGCCTGTCGTACCTTATGAAGTCCGAAGAAAATCGTGAGAAGTTGATGCGGGCTGCTTCCCCCGGGGATGTGCTTGCGCTTATGGATACCATTAACTGACAAACATACGGCAGGGATTGCCGGCCACATGACTTGGATTTCCAGACTGTTCTCCAGGCATTCACGCAATCTTCATCTGGTAGCTATTCTGTTGCTGTCTGCTGTTCTCATATATGGGAACAATGATCTCAACAGGTATGTCAACCGGACGACCTTATTCTTCTCCTGGCCGTTCTCACAGGTGAGGTGTTCGATTGAGGAGTTGAGCGGCGTTAACGCTGAGAACCAGAGGTTACAGCAGTCGCTGGTGGAGGCTTCGCTGCGACTTACCGAACTGGATGAGATTAGGCGTGAAAACCGTCGTCTCAGATCTATACTGGAGTTTGAACCAGAACCCGGCTACAGCCTGCTTCCTGCCCGGGTGGTCAAGGTCGTGGGGGACAAAATACCGGTGTCGGCGGTGGTCATCAACCGGGGGCAGGAAGACTCAGTGCTGGTCAATCAGACGGTAATCAATCAGGAAGGACTGGTTGGCCGGATCAGCGAGGTTTGGCCCGGTGGGGCTGAAGTGCAACTGCTTACCCATATGGCCAACCGGGTGGCGGTTCGGGTCGCTGAGAGTCAAGAAATGGGAGTGGTCAAATATATCGCCTCTCGTGGCATGATTCTGGAGAATTTTCCTATCCAGGGTAATATCAGGCAGGGAGATCTGATTCTCTCATCCGGTTTGGGTGGTGTCTATCCCGCCCGTTTGGTGGTGGGGACAGTGGCGTCGGTGGAAAAGCCTGAAGAAGAAGCATTTTGCAAAGTCCTGCTCACACCAGCTGTCAGTTTCAGTTCCCTGCAGGAAGTGTTCATCCTGAGGCCTGATTGACGATGAAACTGATACCTTATCTCGTCTATCTCCTCTTAATAGCTATGCATGAGGTGATCTGGCGTGATGTTACCGCGATTCATGGCGTCACTATCAACCTGGCGGCCTTTCTTGTCCTCGCCGTGGCGCTGTACAAGTCTGAGCTCACAGTCGTCTGGTTTGGTTTTTTCGCGGGGCTGATACTGGCCGCTGGAATGCCGGACAGGCTTGGCTGGCATGCATTGGCGCTGTCAGCGGTGGCTTTCACAGCCTTTCATGTGCGCGAGAGAATAAACCTCAAGTCACCCTTTGCCAAGTTCTTGTTGATGCTGGGTGGCCTGTTTCTCCATAATGTGCTGGTAGTACTGATAAACCAGAGTGGTGGGTTTCTGTACCTGGTATGGCACAGTGCTCTGACGGGAGCTGTGTACACCAGCATCCTTACCCTCTTGTTCTTTGCATTCAAAGACGGCTATGTAACCGTCCGGAAGATAAGAGATATTTTTTAGATATTCATGGAGCGCTTCAAACTGTCTCTGGCGGTTCGCGAAAGGATCAGTCTGATTGTAGTCTTCGCGGTGCTGCTTTTTCTCGCATCTGGTTTGATTAATCTTCAGGTGTTCCGTCATTCCGAACTGGCTGACCAGTCGGAAAACAACAGGATAAGAATGGTGCCGATTGTTCCCCAGCGAGGAAGGATATACGACCGCGAGGGGAGAATAATTGTCGATAACAGACCCTCCTACACTGTCTCTGTGGTACCCGCCGAGGAAGTGCCAGGGGTGACGGTGGCTAATCTAGCCCGGTTGATCAACCTGGATACGCTGGTGGTCCGAAAACGAATCCAGCGCAATACGGTGAGTCGGTATCGGCCTGCGCCGGTTAAGAAGGACATCGCCTTTGAGGTTATCGCTGTCCTGGAGGAACAGAGCTGCCGTTTCCCGGGGGTCAGCTACCAGATGGAAAGAGTACGGAAGTATGTAGAAGGTCTCAGGGCCGAGTCGTTTACCGGGTACGTCGGTGAAGCGTCCCGGGAGGAGTTGCTCAAAGGCCGACCGGAAGAGTTGCGGCTGGGAAGCATGATCGGCAAAAAAGGGCTTGAAAGGCAGTATGATCACGTGCTGAGAGGAAGGGAGGGGTTTGTCTATCACGAGGTTCGTGCCTCCGGTCAGCTCCTTGGACCCTACGAGGGGAAAAGGTGGGTTGATGCCATTCCCGGCGCCGATATTACGTTGACCATCGACATCGATCTGCAGCGTGCCTGCGTTAAGGCGCTGGATACTTTCTGTTGCGGAGCTGTCGTGGCGCTTGATCCGCAGACGGGAGAAGTGCTTGCCATGACCTCTTACCCCGGGTACGAGGCTAATATTTTTTCGTCGGTTATTCCCGACTCCACATGGGAGGCAATCAGGAACGATCCGAACGACCCCCTGGTGAACCGCTGCCTGTCCGGCATGTATCCGCCGGGCTCGATAATTAAATTGTTAACCCTGGGGGCCGGACTTGAAGATGGGATTATTACTGAGAAGTCAACCCTTCAGCCCTGCTATGGTGGTTTTCAATTTGGCAACAGGTATTTTCGTTGCTGGAATCCTGCCGGTCACGGCGCTCTCACAGCCGCGCACGCCATTGAGCAGTCCTGTGATGTCTACTTTTACCAGTTGGGGCTGAAGCTTGGCGTTGACCTGTTGAGTCAGTATTTGGCGAAAAGCGGATTTGGCGTGACGACCGGGATAGACCTGCCGAATGAGGCTGCCGGCCTTAATCCCAACAGTGACTATTACAATGAACGTTACGGTAAGGGGAAATGGACACGGGGGCTGGTGCTCAACCTTGCCATAGGCCAGGGGGAAATACTCTGCACGCCGTTGCAGTTGGCTCAGTTCTACTGCGGGCTGGCCTGCGATGGGGTTGTTTATCAACCACATATCGTGAAAAGTACATTCCAGCCAGACGGCAAGGAGATGACTGTCCGTCCAACGGTGGCGTTCACTCTCCCGTTCTCCTCTTCGACACTTGACGTGCTGAAGGAGGGGATAAGATTGGTGGTCGAAGGTGAAAAGGGGACAGCCCGAAGCTTGCGAAACAAAAACTATTCGCTTGGAGGTAAAACCGGTACCGCCCAGAATCCGCATGGAGAGAACCACTCCCTGTTTGTCGGTGTGGCTCCCCTGGAGAAACCGGAGATTGTCGTCTGTGCCGTGATCGAAAACGCCGGCCATGGTTCTGATGTTGCGGCTCCCGTGGTCAAACGGGTGATCGATGTCTTCATGCAGAAGAAAACGGCTGGAGAGCGGGTGACGGCGCTTTCTGAGGTGGAGTCGCCTTGATGTTGAACTACCGGGAACTGGACTGGAAGCTGATCGCTGTTGCCCTCGTGCTCTCATTGATTGGCATTATGCTGAT
>JAOZPL010000169.1 GCA_029932795.1 Candidatus Zixiibacteriota bacterium
AGTGTACACCAGAGTTAATCGGTAACAGAACTGTAGCACATCGTTTAAAAAATAAGAATTGACTTGGATGTCGCGAATCAGGTCGATAAACCTTTTCCCTTTGTTGGCGAAGTCATACGAAAGGGTCAGGTCTGGGAAGCCCGACAGGCTGGGGTAATTGGTCTGAATGTTGGTAATGACTAGCTTATAGGCGACCCACTCACCTTCAGCCCAGGTGTTTCCAAGGTTGCCCTTGGTCCAGCCAAGGTCGAATTTGCCGCCACCGCCTTCGTTGGCGCGATAGCCATACAGGTCGAAACTGGTCGCTTGCCCAAACGCGGAACTGGTGAATCCAAATACCAGAAACACCAGCAGTGCAAGCAATACTGTTTTGCGCATGTTCGCTCCTTTCGCAGGTAGCTAATTAACGATGTTTCAATAGCTTAAATAGCCAGTATTGATATACTGGTCCTCACGAGGTTTTTCCTCTGGTGTGTATCTCCTCTGTTTAGGGTTCAAGGCGAGTACTATTTGGTATATTATCTACTGCGTGTATATGTATCGCGGACTTGTAATTCAGTGCAAGCAGAGTTGCTGCCAGCAATGCCACATTCTGGATGCTTCAGCCAACGGTGCTTTGCACCCATTTTTGAGGTACTCCTAACGCGTTTAGCTTCACATTATCAGCAACTTGATGCACTCGCCTCTTGGGCGTGTATAAATATGCGTATGTACTTCCAGTTTACAGAACTATGGCCGATAATCCGTGGCCACAGAATCCCAAAAGAGAAAAGAGGTAGTGATCAAACTTATAATATAATATATACCCATATTGCCATTCTGACAAGGGAATAAATCATTCTCGTCTGTTTTTTATTACCTCTATGCCTCACCTCGTCTTCTCATCAAGGTTGCCGGAACCGTGAAAGGCGCAGTTTCTATCTGCATTCCCTTCGGTAAGTGGGGTCGGCTTCATGGGGAGAGGCTGCCCTGGGATTCAGATACCTGTTGAAATCGAAGAGAGAAGACTCAAGGCTGTATGATCTACTTCCTCATAAGCAGGACAGCCGAGCGGTCGGCTTCGCTGTCGCCGGCTATTGGCTGGGACAGGTCCCAGTCTTTCCACCAGCCGACAAACTCAAAATCGGACAGACTCCTGATGAACAGTTGGAACTCCTGCGGGAAGATGTCGCGGTTTCGCTTGATAATCTTAAGCTGGTTGTGCCGCCTGCGGCGGGGTGTATCGCCGGCTTGGGTCTTCCTGAGCGCCTGCCCGGCATGGTCTGTTAGACGATTATTAATAAGAAGATATCTCACCCTTGGTCCATGACTTTCGCTGACGGGGGTACTTATCGCCATTGGTGTCAGCGGGCCGGCGAACTGGATGCACCAGTCGATCAGATAGAGTCCACCGTGGTGGAGGGTTGAGGCCATCGAGTCAAAATGGGATATCATTTCCTTCAAAGATTTGAGATAGAGCGACCCGTGCATGACAAAAGCGAAATCGATCCTTCGATCAAGCGCGAACAAAACAGTGTCGCCCTGAATGAATTCCGGGGCCGGTTCAAGATGGCTCCACTCATGGACGGCAAAATCGAGCATGCTGCGGTTACTGTCCAGCCCCGCGTATGAATAGCCCAACTTGGCCAGCTCGCCGACATGGGGCGCACAACCACAGCCGACCTCAAACACTCGCCTCACCGGGATACCTGAATACTTTGTAATGCAGGATTGTATGAATTTCGCCTCCGGGCGGATATCCGGAAACAAGAACGCTGTTTCACTGGACTGTGGATAATCCTGTACTGTCGTCATCTTCTCACCACCTCCTTGCATTAACGGCTAACTCTCTGATAAATGAACCAGGCCGGCTGAGATTCCATGATAAACGGGCACGAAATGTTTAAGAATTGACTGGCATTATTCTGAACATGATACGGGGGATATCCGATACGGGCGTGCCTCTGAAGGGGCCAATGCTATGCCGGATGCAGATATAACCGGGCGCCCCGCAGGTGGTTTTGCTTGTTATTCCCAATATTGGTTGTTATTATTCGTCTCGCGGGTTTTGAAACCCTGATCGTCGCAACTCGTAGTGAAATAAAGGGCTTACGTGCAGGACGAAGAAGGCGCGAAGATAGCCAGGGCTCTGGCCGGTGATCAGAAAGCGTACCATTATCTCGTTGAGAAGCATCGGTCGGCTGTCTTTCATATTATTAAGCGGATCGTTCGGAATGACGAGGCCGCCCGTGATCTGGTGCAGGAGACTTTTATGAAGGCGTTCGCTTCGCTGTCCTCATACCGTTCTGAGTACCGTTTCTCCACCTGGTTGTACAAGATAGCGGCGAATTCCTCGATTGATTTTCTTCGCAAGAAACGTATCCAGTCGCTGTCTATAGATCGACCGATTGAGACTGGTGACGGCATAATGGAGATCGAGATTGCTGACTACTCCTACCACCCGGGGAAAGACCTGGAACGCAAGGAACAGCGCTTTGGCATCAAGGAGGCTATTGAGTCGCTGCCGGGGAAGTATCGCGAGGTAATTATCTATCGACACCAGGACGATAAATCCTACGAGGAAATAGCCGATTTACTTGGTGTACCGGTAGGGACGGTCAAAGCCAGGATCTTCCGCGCCCGGGAACTTCTTAAAAAGAAGTTAAAGAACATCTAAGGAGCTGTAATCTAGGGAGTCTAGGAATGTACCAGCGACGATTGACAGTTCTTCTCTTCTCGGGATTGCTTCTACTTGTGCCGCTAACAGTCCGAGGGGAAGAGTATACATTCGATTATCAGAAAACAATCGAGACCGGCACCGGGATAAAGCTTGATCTTACCTATGTCAACGGTGATCTGCAGATAAGCGGTAACGATAACGACCAGCTCGTCATCGGAGCAGTTAAGAGGGTGAGCGCGGTCAGTGAAGATGAGGCCAGGCGGCTTCAAGCCAAGATACAGATACAGGTCGAACAGACGAAGGACCGGGTAACGATAAACACCGACTACCTTCGGGTACCGGATAAGGGCCGGTCGTTCTGGGAGAAAGTACTTGGTCGTGGCGGATCAGATTCGTTTGGTGATGTTGACTGGGTGATCTCTGTACCTGATAACTGTGACATTACTATTGTCAACGTCGATGGCGAGATAGATATCAACCATATCCGCGGCTCTCTAACGCTGCGCAGTTCGGCGTCGGACATCGCACTGTCCAACATTGAAGGGCCCGTATCTATTGAGACGTTTTCCGGCAAAACCTCCGGCGAGCTGATTTTCGGACCTGTCAAGGTCCGCCAGCCCCTGGGGGAAATCGCTCTGGAGTGGATCGAAGGTGATGTCGTGGTGAAATCTTCGCTGGCTAAGATCAGCATCCTGCAGGAGTATGGCGCCGTTGATGTGACCACGACGTCCGGCTCCGTCACGGTTCAGACCAATCTGGACAGCTCCAGGGACTTTTTTGTGGAGACGGAAAGCGGCAATATCAAGCTCCTGATACCGGAATCGGGTTCCGGGATGCTGGATATGAAGTCTGAGACGGGTGAAATCAGATCCGAGATACCCATTGCCATAAGATCGCTGGCAAGACGGCAGGTGGTCGGGCAGTTCGGATTTGGCGGCGTTACGATTTCATTGAGTTCAGTGTCCGGCGATGTCACGGTGGCTCAGTTCTAGCGTTGCCGCCAATACATGGGATGTTTTGTGGCTATGAGGCGTTCCTTCTTTTCAGCCAGTTTGATACTGCTGTTGATTGGTCTCTTGTTCGGGTTCTGTCCCGGTTGGGCCGGCGCCCAGCCTGAGGGGAACGAAGACGTCTCTGTCTCCGGGGACACTGTTTTCAACGAAATCTACCTGTCCGAAGAAGGGGTTGTAGCTTACGATACGCTTGGCAATCGGTGGGTTTACGATTTCGAGCAGGCGGTTTTTCTTCTTTCCGTGAGAAGCCGGTCAGTTGGTCGTGATAAGGGTGTCGAGAAAGGGGCGGTCGTTATTCTGCCGGTGGAGGAACGCTGCACCGAGGAACAACGCCTTTCCGATATTCAGAAATCCGTTCTTATAGGCTATGATGAGTATGTCAACGGTGACGTGATTGCCTACGGTAAGGTAACGGTCAAAGGATGGGTCCGAGGGGATGTCCAGTCATACAGCAGCACGGTACGGGTAACCGAGTCCGGGCAGGTGGACGGTGATATTCGGGCGCCGAGGATTGTTGTCAAACCCGGAGGACTGGTGCTAGGTCGACAGATCAGGACTGATCCTCTCGATTTTCCGATCGAGGTCCTTAAAGGTTCCTTCTCTGCCGCCGGTATCTGGGTGGTGTTTGCGTTTACGCTATTCTTCCTTTTTACCGGTTTTCTGACTTTGTCGCTTATGCCTCGCCAGGTGCACAATGTGGACGATTGTATTTCCCGCCACAGGATGAAGTCGTTCTTTCTGGGCTTGTTGTTCATTTTCATGCTTCCGATGTTGTTCGTGCTTCTCGCTGTTACTATCGTGGGGATAGCTTTGATCCCTCTTTTGCCGCTGGCTTACCTTTTTGCGCTGACACTGGGTATGATATCCACCGGGGTTGCTATCAGCAAAGTGATTGCAGCCCGCTTTTCGACAGGTGAGCAGAGCCTGCTGTTTCAGGGTATGATTGGTATATTCCTCATTGTAATACTCTGGACGGTAGTGGCGGTTCTGCTCGGATCAAGTGATCCGGTCTCCAGGGGATTTGGGATATTCTTCCTGGTAGTAGCGATTCTTGCCACTGTGTATCCCCTCATGATCGGCACGGGGGCTGTAGTCCTCACCCGTTTTGGCTTTCGTGAATATGTTGGTTTTGAGGGAGAACGACCGGGGTCGGAAGGAGCCGCTCCGGCACCAGCCCCGCCCCCCATACCGGAGAGCCCAACCATAGCGGCTCCACCGCTGCCGTCCA
>JAOZPL010000170.1 GCA_029932795.1 Candidatus Zixiibacteriota bacterium
TGATGGTCGCGTTTTTGCCGGACGCGGTGACTTCAAATCTTACCGAACTGGCATCGATAAGAGACGGGACATCCCGGAAAGCAAGCCGCCCGATTCCCCTCTCGAACTGGAGGGTACGGGTCTCGCTAATCACGCCGAGATTGCTGTTGTAAACCGTTACTGCTACGTCATCGGCCAGCACTGAGCCCGTAAGCAGCAGCCCTGCCATCAGCAACAGGGCAACAGCCACGCAGCCTGTACATCTTTTCATCATTTCATCTCTCCTTACTTATACACGCCAGATTGTTGGGCATCCCTCTAAACCGCTCATAGAGCAGAGATCAGTCGCCCGTTTACCAGGATACTAAAAAAGGTGTCACAATCTTCCCGCAAAAACCAACTAATTTTTGGCCGCGGCGAATCTGTCCACCGTAAGTTGAAGACGTGCTTTGATCTCCTCGGGTTGAGGATTAAGCTCCCCCTGTGAAAACATCCCGTGGGCAGGATCAATGCGCTCGAAAACCTGGGAATATAGACTATACACGACCTCAAGACTTAACTGGTAACGAGGCAACAGCAGCCCAGCCATCTCATCAATCTTGTTCCGGGCTGACCGGCGATAATAATCAGCAAATGAACGATATTGACCAACCAGATTGCGAAATGATGGCCTGATCTCCCCCCCGGTGGCGATCTCACGGAGATCTCCCAATTCCAGCGAGTGCTGCCGGAGAAGGTCATGAGCAAAATAGTTGAGATTGCTTTTCAGGTCTTTCCGAAAATCCCGAATTATATGGACAAAATACGAAAACAGGGCCAGGGGTCGGGCAACTCGGCGGATGTCGTACGCGGGCTCCGCATACCGACCGTCACGCCTGACAACCCCGCACAGATGCATAAAGACAGCCGCCGGCGCCACCGCTGCCCCCTTGGCATATCTTAAAAACGACCGCAGGCTCTGATAACCCTCACACTTCAGATCATGTACCATCGCCTGACATAGCCGTTCCCAGGGCCAGAGGGGGATAGCAAACTTCTCCAGTCTCTCCAGAAACTCGGTCTGAAACGAATCAGTCCGCTCCCCTGCTTGAACCGATTTCAACCACGCGTAGATCATACGCGTCAGGTTCGCCGCCTCCGACGCCGAGATCGCCTTGCCTGTTTCTTTGCGGTTGTCAACAAGGTCATCGATACGGCGCATGGAGCGATAGCAGACCTTGAATGCTTCATACCGATCCTCCTCCCAGAACCTGGCGGCGATATCCAGAATCGGGTTAGTCAATATCTCGTCGAATTCGAGATCGACGGCAAAATCCAGCTTTGTGCTTTCGCGCGTGTTCATAAGCCCACTGGTAGTAAATATAACACAGCCAGCGAGGACCGAATATTTATATTTCGCGCGTAACCTGCCTTTTTTACCATGTTCCTGATGCAAACTGAACAAAAAGTCCTGGTCTTAACCCACAACTTCCCACGTTCCCGGACTGACATTTCCGCTCCCGGCTTCATGTCCTTATACCGGCAGGTTAACCGTCATCTGCCCTTAACATTCGTAGTTCCACATGACAGTGAGTTGAAGAGTGAAGAGACAGTTGAGGGAATGCCCGTCCACCGCTTTCGCTACGGGCGCGATAAGGCGGAGACGCTGGCGTACCGAGGCGATATGCACCGGCAGGCGTTCATGCATCCTTTCAAAGCACTGCGCTTCTTTCGATCGTACCGCCTTGAAGCTGAGCGGCTCATACGGGAGATATCACCGACAAAAATCTGGGCACATTGGTGGATTCCCGGCGGTTGGGTGGGAACTACCGCAGCGCGCCGGTCAGGGCTCCCGCTGGTTGTCTCCTGTCACGGCACCGATATAGCCCTGTTGCAACGGATTCCGCTGCTTCGCCCGGCCGCCGCAAGAGTATTCCAGGCAGCATCTGGGATCACAGTTGTATCCAGCTATCTCAAAAAACGACTAATCCATTTGGTTGGATCGAAAGTAGATGGTCTGGAAGAACGCCTGATTGTAGCCCCGCTGCCTGTCAACAGCAATACTTTCTACTTTGATGAGAAGACTCCCCGTGTCTCTGGCTCAATCGTCGCCGCCACCCGCTATACATCGCAGAAAAAGACCGATGTTCTTATTCATGCAGTGGCAAAGTTGCGCTCTGAAGGCATAACGTGTCAGGTTGACCTGTATGGCGACGGCCCGGAGAAAGGGAATCTGCAGGAGGTGGTGGTGGCGCAGGGACTGCAGGACTGTTTTCGGCTAAACGACCCGATTACGCACGAGGAATTGGCCGACAGATATCGATCCGCCGCCATTTCTCTTCTGGTCTCGGAACGGGAGGGCTTCGGCCTGACCCTGGTCGAGGCTATGCTTTGTGGTTGTGCTGTTATCGGTGCCCGGTCGGGCGGTATCACCGACATTATTCAGACTGATGGGGAAGAAGGGCTCCTGGTTCCCCTCAACGATGTCGACGCTCTGTATCAGGCGCTCAAACAACTGCTGACCGATAACTCCCTTCGCCGACGCCTGGCTAATGCAGGCCGGGAATCAGCCGAACGACGTTTCTCAGTCGACACCATTGTCAGATCCTATCTGGATATTCTGGACAGGACTTCAGGGAAAGGAATCAATACAGCCAGCTAGGGCTGCCGGTAGAGATCAGCGTTCACCTTCCGGCATCGGTACTTCGCCAATTGGTTTAGCCGGGATTCCGGCCACGATTGTGTACGCCGGGACACTTTTCGTGACAATCGAACCGGCCCCCACGACTGCCCCGCGGCCGATCGTAACATCCGGAAGGATAATAGACCCCACCCCGATCCAGGCATCCGGCTCAATGACTATTCTTCCGTGCGGTGTCGGCACATAGGGACTGATCCGTGAGTTATTCGGGTGTGAAGAGGTGACCAGCGTCACTCGTGGCGCCAGGCTGGCCCGGTCGCCGATCACTACATGCCCCCGGTCTAACAGTTCTTCGACAATGATAAGTCCATCACCGATGTAAACACCACAACCGATCTTGAAACCACAGCGTCTCAGCAACCAGATTCGCCACTTATACCAGATGACACAACCAGCCATCGTCTTCAGCATCTTCTTATACAGTTTGCGTAACATACACTCCCTCATGCCAAATGCCGGTAAAGCCAGCGAATACGACCTGTCACACCCAACGGTAACCGGGAAAACAGGAACGTGCTCAATCGTATCTTCAGTGACTTCCTGTCCATCGAGCCGACACCCTCTTTTTCCGGCCAATAATAATACATCAATGGAACCTCGGTGGTCCCCCACCTCTTTTTGAACTCCGCCAGGCCAGTATTATCGGCGGATACGCGGCCAAAATCAAACTCCGTCATCCCCTTCTCCCTGGCTCTCAGTATTCCCTCCCACAAAAGCAGGTGATTGGGACGGGCGGACAATGATTTCGGCAGACTGGCACCATACATATAGATCGCCCGTTGGCGATCATAGAAAATAATTACCGCCGCAATTCGCCGCTCTCCAAGTCGCGCGAACAGGCAGTCAGCCAGGCCAACTGGTATCAATTGCTTCCAGATGGCCGCAAAGAACTCCTGCGGTTGAGCCGGAATCCCATGCTTGCGGCAGGTCACCCGGTTAAGATAATCAAAGGCGTCACTGTCTTCAGCACGAGCAGAGACCTCTACCGTTACTCCTTCCCGCTTGGCTCGGTTAATACCCCGCTGGATCATATTTTTATGCAGGCCGCGCCAGAGATCTTCCTCATCGCCCGTGAGATCGAGCCGATAGGTAAGGAATCCTGAGTGCTGCTCAAACCGGTCGGACAGCACGGCAAGAGGTCGATCCATTTTTACTTCGAGGTACTTGAGTCCGAGCTGTCGGGTGGCCTCCTGCGCTGATTCAAGAAGCAACCGTTCGATCTCATCGTTGTCTGTCAATGGACCGCAAATATAAGAAAAGGGAGCAGAAATCAGCCGATTGCCGGTCAGACGGCTTCTGACCACAAACAGGGGGAGCAGACCGACCACAGAACCGCTTTCGTCTCTCGCTACCAGTCCGTGGCAGGCGTAGCGGTATGTTTGCTCGATCACAGCCAGCCAGTGACGGCCATGAAACAGGCGTCCCTGCGGGTGAGCAGTAACATAGTTATCCCAGTCCGCCGGCAGTCCGTCGATAGAACGAATGACGCTGATCTCAGCCTTTGTTGCCATGCCGAAATGACCTGATGATTGTCTTGACCACGTTCCCCGCATAATCATACACAGCGTTATAGCTCCACGACACGGGATTGTTGGTCCAGCGGTGAGGGTGGGTTGAAATGCAGCAGTCCTGACGGTACCGGGCCAGGTACTCAATCAGCGACGGCGTGGAGGTCAGCCTTGTCCCAGAGGCATCCGCAACCATGTCATACAGGTTTCCCCTGCTTTCGTCCCAGTTGCGCCCGGTATCGGTGAAGTACCGCACCTTCGAGTAATCTATCGTCAGGTATGCAGCAACCTCGATCCCCAGTTCGCGGTAGTCATATTCCTTCCAAAGGTCTCTATTGTCGTGCGATGTCCACGGGTTTCCGTGCATCGCCATCGATTTCACGGGAGCGATTTCCCGAAGCCTTTTCAGATCCTCTCTGGCAATCACGTAGGCTTTCTCATAATCCCCGTGTGCCCGATCAAGGCATTCATAATGGTAGCCGACCTCCATACCCAGATCACGCACTTTGGTGATTACATCCGGATCAAATGCGCTGCTGACACAGCGAAAAAAATAGGTGGCCGTTAACCCGAGACTGGACTCAATCGCCGCCAGTGCCAACGCCGTCCGTGGTGCCCGGTCAACATCATGCCGCAGAAAGACTTGCGGCTCATCTTCTGAGGGTGTCAGGCGGGGATAATCCCCGATCTGCACAATCTTGTACTGATTATCGACCAGCGACCGGT
>JAOZPL010000171.1 GCA_029932795.1 Candidatus Zixiibacteriota bacterium
CGACCTGTCTGTAATCATCAGGCTTGCCTCATCAGGATCGATATTGAGTGTCGCCGGATCGATGTCGGCGAAAACCGGCGTAGCGCCACTGTGCAGAATAGCCTCGACAGTGGCAACGAACGTAAACGGTGTGGTTATTACCTCCATACCTGCCGAAGCACCCGCCGTACGAAGGGTCAACTGCAATCCGGCGCTGCCGGAACTGACAGCCGCAGCATACCTCACACCCGTGTACGTTGCTATCGCTTTCTCGAAGGCACGCACCTTGGGCCCGGTCGACAGCCAGCCGGAAGCCAACGTATCCTTTGTTTCCCTGAGCGCCTCTTTCGAGAGGCGGAGATCATACAGTGGTATTCTCTCTGTTCTCATCAATCAACCGTTCGTAAAGAGCAGCCATCATGTCAAGCGATTTTTCCCAGGGGTAGTTCTGTTTGACGAATTCATATCCGGCCATCCCCATTCTGTTTCTTAGATCACTATCCTGTGCAAGTTTAATGATCGCCTTCGACAGACTTCCCACATTCTCTGAAGGAACCAGCACACCGGTTTCCCCATTGCGTATCACTTCCGGAATCCCACCGACATTTGAGGCGACCGTAGGGCGTCCGTATGCTGCTGCCTCCAGAGCCGCCACACCAAAAGACTCCTGCCGCGAGGGCATCACCATGAAATGATGTTGCTGCAAGAATGAACTAATCTGGTTGTTGTCCAGTCGTCCGATAAACCGTACGTTTTCGCTAAGACCGTACTTCTGAACCATCCGACGCAATTTCGGTGTCATCTCCCCGTCACCAGCCATCGAAAGTTGAATCTTCGGCATGACTCGCACTACTTCCCTCATGGCCTTGATGAGAAAATCCGGCCCCGAGACAGGGCGGTGAGCTTTGAGAAAGCAGATTCTTACCGGTTTCGTTTCAGGATGCGGAGCTGGAGTCTCCGGAACACTTACGCCAAAGGGGATGACGGAGATTTTCTCTGTTGCACCGGGTTGGAGTCGCACAGTCACACGCCTGAGATAGTCGCTGGTGGCGGTGATCCAGCTCGCTCTTTTCAGCAGGGTCCTGATCACCATGCGGAAGACCGGATTAGAAGGCAGATCAACAACATCGGTTCCCCAGACTGACACCAGGGTCGGTTTGAAGTTGGCGGCCAGGCCCCACAGTCCAAAACCGGCAGCATAGTGAACATGAATCAAATCCGGCCTGAAAGTGCGGGCATCCCTGACAGCCCGACGGCAATAGCGCAAATACGAGAGCCTGCCGTACCGGTGATAGATTATGGTTTCCACGTCGTCAAGCCTCTCGCCACCCAGGGAGATCAACCTGACATGAAAGCCACGTGAAGACATCCCCCGGACCCACCGGCGAGTATGAACCGATTCCGCCCAGCCCAGGACGACTACGCGTTTAGATGCCAAGATAATCTAACCTGATAGCTGTCACTACTGCCGACATGTTCTCTACGAGACAAGATGTTTGATCGTCTCGATCACCTCGTCTTGCTCCTGCTCTGTCAGTTCAGGATAGATGGGAATAGAGAACACCTCGCGAGAGGCTTTGCTCGATATCGGGAAATCATCCGCCTTGTAGCCGAGAGATGCAAAACATTCCTGGGCATGAAAAGCCACCGGATAATAGACACAATGACCAATCTCTGCTTTCTTCAGACCGGATAAAATCTCATCCCGGTTAGGCGAGGCGAGCGTGTACTGGTTATAGATATGAAAAGTCGAGTACTCCTTGACGACCGGCGTTTTCAAATAGGGTAAACCGGCAAACGCCTGATCGTAGCGACTCGCGTGCTCTTGTCTTTTCTTGGACCATTCCCGCAGATACGGCAGCTTTACCAGGAGAATAGCCGCCTGTAGAGTATCAAGCCTGGAGTTATAGCCTACTACACGGTGATAGTACTTCGGGTTCTCACCATGAGCACGCAGAGATCGGCAAAGTTTGTTGTTCTCCTCGGTTTTCGTCACGATAACACCACCATCGCCACTTGCGCCGAGATTCTTGGAGGGATAGAATGAAAAACAGCCAAAATCACCCATTGATCCGGCCGGTTGCCCCTTGTATTCCGCACCGATTGCCTGGGCGGCGTCCTCAATCACCTTCAAGTTGTGCTTCGTGGCAACCTCCATAATCGGGTCCATATCCGCCACTTGACCGAAGAGGTGCACCGGCATAATCGCCTTGGTACGTTTGGTGACAGCTAGCTCAATCCTTGTAGCGTCGACGTTGTAACTGTCCGGATCAATATCCACAAAGACCGGGATGGCGCCCAGACGGGAAACGACGCCGGCGGTAGAGAAGAACGAAAAATCGGTGGTAATGACCTCGTCGCCGGGGCCGACACCGGCGGCGCGCAAAGCGATCAGAAGCGCATCGGTACCGGAAGCAACACCAATACCAAACCCAACTCCCGATAGCCCGGCTATCTCCTCCTCCAACCGAGTGACTTCCGGCCCCAGTATAAACTTGTTGTGCGTCAGAACCTTGAGCACTGCCCTGTCCATCTCAGGTTTCAGGTAGGCATACTGTCGGGTCAGATCCAGCAAAGGAACAGCCATAATCTTACCTCAATCCTCCCATCCCTGGTTTTTCAGGAGCTGTTCATCTGGTACATCACGAAACACTTTTGCCGGTACACCGGCTACAATCTTCCTGGCCGGTGCGTCAGTGGTGACCAGAGCTCCGGCTGCCACAAGGGCGTCTTCATTTATAACCAGGCCCGGGAGAATAGTAGCATTAACGCCTACCCGGGCGCCTCTCTTCATCGTCACTCCCTTGAAATGTTTGAAACGCTCCTCCGTACGTCCAATGAAATTATCGTTCGAGGTAACCACACCGGGAGCCACAAACACCCGGTCTTCCAGTTCAGAATAGGCAGTAATATAAACGTTGGTCTCCAGCTTGACATAACGACCGATCTTGCAGAAGTTCTCAATCGTCACTCCCCGCCCGACAATAGTGAAATCACCCACCGTGACATTCTCTCGCACGGAGGCCAGGTCGGCAATCAACACCGTTTCACCAACTTCACAACCACGGTAGATAACAACATTGGTACCGATGATGCAGCCAGAACCGATTACCGCCGATGGTAATTCCTGCTGCCTTGTCACAGCAGTGTTGGCCGCCTCCATGGGACGTTTGCCGATTACCGCACCATCGTCAATACGTACGTTGTCACCAATGACCGTGTCCTCGTGGATAATCACGCGGTGCCCAACCTTACAACTACACCCGATCTTAACATTCTTTCCGAAAAAACAGAACTCGCCATAGTGGGTTTCAGTTCCTATACTGGTCGATGGTGATATAACAGTCGTTGACATTTTGTATCCTCACTCCAACTGGTGATGGCACACCTTCTCCGGCCACACAACGATGGGCACGGCAGGCGGTGGTGGCACCACTAAATCAAACAGCGCTACCAGCCTGACCTCCGCCTGATACCCGGCAGCCATCCAAAATATGCGTCTATGAAAGAAATTGCCTTCCGGTAATCCTCCGGCCGCCTCTCCCTGAGCCGTCGGAAGTATTCCAGAAAAGAGGCCAGTAGAACAGCAACTAAGAGAGCACAGCCGGTGCTTCCGAGTACAATCAGAGTGCGTTGCGGACGGCTCCGAACCTGTGGCACAGTAGCTCGATCGAGCACAGACAGCGGCGCTGATTCCGCATCTTCCTGTATCTTGGCCTGCTCAAGCAGTTCCAGCAATGTCATGTAAACCGACTCAGCCACCTTCACCCGACTGTACAGAGCTTCGTATTCACCCTTCAGCCCGGGAATTGCAGCCAGGGGTAAGGAGAAATACGAACTGTCGTCGTCGCCATATTCAAGCTTGTCAAGTTGCTCCTTAATGGCCTCGAGGTGTCTCTTCTTCTTCAACAGCTCCGGGTTGTTTGGCCCGAGCACCTCTCGTTGCAGGCCAATTTCAATATTAATCCTTGCCAGTTCAATCTTCAGCGAAGTCGCCTGCCCGATAGCCAGACGTGTCTGTTCATCGAAATCAAGTGCCCGGTGTCGGGTCTGAAAAACTTCCAGATCATGCCGGGCATTGTCCAGTTCAGCCCTCACAGCGATCAGGCGGTTTTCGATAAACTCGAGGCTCTTAACCGCACGCTGGGAGACAATCTGCTGACTAAGAAGGTTCAGGGCATCGGCAAAACCATTGGCTATGTCCGCTGCTGTCCCGGGGTCTTGATCTTCGACTGTAATCCGCACTAATCCTTCACGGGTCACCCGAAAACTGGCTCTCTTGCTGAGTACCTGACGAGCGTCAAACATACTGCCGGCGTTATAGTGGGTTAACAGGTCATACTTCTCGATTATCTGATCTATGATCGCGCGGCTTCCGAGCACACGCACATAAACATCAGCGGCAGTAACTCGAATCGGTAGTTCGATACCGCCGGTTATCGAGGCTGCCTCCGCCAGTTGTACGGTTCCCCCCGGTGATATACTAACGTCTTTTGGTGGTAGAAGCAGCACGTCCGCCTTATACCACTTGGGAAGCAGGAGCGAGATAATAACTGACAAGATCACTGCCAGAAAAACGAGACCAAACACCAGGCCGCGCCTTCTGGCCAGCACCTCCAGAAACAACCAGAAGTTTGTCGAAGATTCCCCGTTCACGGCTTCAGCTCCGAAACACTGATCCTGATCTCATCCCCGTCCTGTACAACAACACCGGGGGAGATCTCCATGGACACCCGCGTAATGCGATCAAAGAGAAACATCAAGGTCGAACCGTGCTCACCGGCATACCCGCCGGCCATCGTGACGTAATGGTCAACGTTTTTACCGGCGTTATAAGAGTAAAGCCCCGGACGAACTACATCGCCGCTTACTTTGACATAGCCAAGCAATGCCGGAACGAACACAGAATCCGAC
>JAOZPL010000172.1 GCA_029932795.1 Candidatus Zixiibacteriota bacterium
ACAACGCTTCAGACACCGGCGATGCCCCAGGTTCCAACGCCGTAGATCTTTCGGGTGTATCAGCCGAACGTATATTTGTTGATCCCGGCAATGATGATTATCACCTCAAATCTGGTTCTCCGATAATCGGCAAGGGAGCTAATCTCTATTCTGATTCTGACTTGGCGGTTACCGATGACATTGATGGCAATCCTCGTCCTGAAACAGGGACTTTTGACATAGGGGCGGATCAGTTTGACCCAACTGGTGGTGGACTTCTTTATATCATGAGGAGGAAGAAGAAACGAAAAAGACAACGACGTTACATAATTATTTCAGGAGCTAACGTATTCCAAGGAGGTTAACATGAGTGAAGATGCTGGAACCCAAACACTGGAGACGGAAAGTAGCCAAGAGCTACCCGGCGAAGGTGAAGGACTGTTCCAAGAGAACCTTCCTCAAACTGAGGAAACTCCCCAGGAATTGCCCGAGGAGTACAAACCTTACAGCCAATTTCCATGGCATGAGATACCCGAAGAAGCCCGACCGGCATTCCTCGAAAAGCTCAAGAAATTTCATGGGGATATGACGCGAACGGCTCAAGAAGCGGCAGAGATAAGGAAAGTACTTCCGGAGTTGCAACAAAAGGCGGAGTTTGTAGATAGGCTTGTAGCGGATCCGAGATTTATGGAATGGTATAACAAGACAGTGCTAAACAACGGGGAAACGCAGGAACCCAAACCGGCTCCTGACACTAGTAAACTTAACGAGGTGTTGGAGCCCGAGGCGGTTTCTGCATTACAGCAGTTAATCCGTTCCGAGATCGAGAAGGCTACAAAACCTATAAGTGAGCAGCTTTCGAGTGTCAGCTCGCTGAGTATGGCGGAAAAGGCGGAACGAGAGTTGAGGGATCTTCGATCGAGGGCCTCTCAGAATCAGTGGCCTGAGGTTGATAATTTCATCCCTCAGATGCGTCAGATCCTTGAATCGGGTCGGGCGACAACTCTTGAGGATGCCTATTTCTTGGCGGCAAAAGAGGATCTTTTGAAGGCTGAGACTCAGAAAGCGCTTAAGAATCAACGTAGTCAGCTCGAACGCAAGGCTGAAACAACCTTTGCGCCGACTTCGGGTCCGGCTAAAGCCCCGGACTTGGCTTTGTTTTCTGGTGAAGAAGCTACCATAAAAGCCTTGGAGGAGGCTGAACGGGAGCTTCGACAGCAGGGGAAACTTTAGGAGGTAAAAGATGGCAAGATTTTCAGGTGCGGCATCGGGAACGTTGCCCGCCAGTACGAATGTCCTTGTCGCGACTACCCTCCCGAAACTGCAACGGCAGATTGTCGATAATTTTTTTACGGCAACGCCGTTTTTCTGGTGGGTAAGGCAAGGAAACCGTACCGCCACGTGGGAAGGCGGCGACACTCTTGAGATTCCACTTCTCTACGATGAGAACCCCATGGCTCGGGCTTATGTCCCGTATGAAGTCATGGACGTTAAACCCCCGCAGGGGATTACCACTTCCATCTGGTCGCTGGCCCATTATCGAGTCCCGATCATGTGGTCACGGCAGATGGCTGACGCCAACAGGGGAAAGAGTCAGATTGTCAATCTTATCGAATCGCTGAAACAACAGGCTCAGCTTTCGTTGGTCAAGACGATCAATGACGACTTGTTCTCTGAATCTACACAACAGAGCAACAAGATCAATTCCCTTTACTATCTGCTTGAGGAAGCTGCCCAGGCTAGTCAATCGAATGCTCCGGGTGGTATTTCCAAGGGCACGTATAGTTGGTGGCGTCATCAGTACAAGGCCATTACGGATACGGCTACCGGTATCATTAGTGCATTTCGTGAACTTCACATGAACTGCTCGAATGGTGCGGATAAGCCGGATCTGGCTCTTTGTGACGAGTACACCTACATCAACCTGGAAGATAAGCTGCAGACGGCGGTTCGGTTTGTGAACCCGGATGCGGTAGATTTCGGGTTTGAGAACGTCAGTTACAAGGGCGTTACGATCATGTTTGACAAGACCATTCCTGATGATGACCATGACGGTAACGGGGATGGTACGTTATTCATGGTCAATTCCAAGTATCTGAAGTTGTATGTGGGTGCAGGGGCCAACTTCAAGGTTGTGTCTCCTGAGTACGACAAGTGGCAAGATGCATACGTAGGCGTGATCCTGGTGGATCTCCAATTGACGTGTTCGCAGATGGCACGTCAGGGGGTTCTGAACGGTGGCGCCTATGCGTCGGCATGTTAGGGAAGGAGGTGAATGATGAATAGATATGCACCTGCCTTCACGCATGAGACTGAGCTGCTTTACAACAACTCCGGTTCGGCTATTTCCAAAGGATGTCTGGTTACGTGGAGTGGGACTGTCTCAAGTGTTGAAGACCCCATTCCGGAACCAGCTCTGGGGACTAAGCCGAAGCTGGACAACCAGTCTACCAGGACAACTGGTACGACCCGGCCGGTTCTTGGTATCGCGTTACATGACGGGAGTGCCCTGAATCATCCGATTGGTGTTGCAGTGGACGACATTTCGGATGGCGAATGGGGCCTTATTGCGACTCGTGGACCGGTTGATGTTCGGATTACGGCAAGTCAGAACATCGCGGCTGGTGATTACCTGATTGGTACGGCGGGTGGTGTCTTCAAGGAAGATGCCACTAGTGTGACAGCGGTAACCTTGATCCATGCTATGGCTCTTGAGGCTACCATTACTTCAGGCACGTGTGCGGCTGCTCTTATTACTGCTCAGCTGAACATTCCGGCTGGTGGTGCTATGGGTAAGCGTGCATAGTTTTTCTGGGAGACGGAGGGGGTTTAACCACCCCCTCCGGATTCTTATGACTGACGAAGAAATCAGAATGCGCATTGTCAACAAACTGCCTGTGAACGAAAGAAAACGGGCGGGGAAATATATCTGCAGCATATGTGGAGAAGCCTTCGAAACCGCTATTCAGGTGAGATGGCATCGAAAGAAGGGCTGTAAAGATGAATTTGGGCGACTACCGTACAAGACTTCAAGATTTTTACGGGACACAGCTGAGCACTGATACCGATTTTCTGAATCGGGTGATTAATGATTCATATATGGAGCTGGCTTCACTAGCTGATTGGTGGTGGCTGGAGACTAGTGAGATTCTGAGGTTTGAGGGGGTTGTAACGGCGATTGCCCTTACGGCGACCAAGGGAACCGCAGACTTGGTTCCGGCTACTGCTATGGATACGGTATATCAGCATGGATGGTTGGCAACTGGTGATCATACATACCGGATTGACACTTCAACTGGAACAGCCCTGACGATAGATGCTGATTGGATAGAGGATTCGGGAACCTATACGGCTTATGTCTGGAATGACATGGTCACATTGAGCTCGGATTGTGACAGACCGATTGCTCTTTTGTGTCGTAACGACCCCAACCATATCCCTGTGAGACTGGTGGATAGTCTGGAGATAGAGGCTATTGGTCCTGATCTGAGTAATCATGAGAGAGAATTTGCCTACATGTATTCGGTACTCAGGGATCCTCCTCATTTCTCCTCGAATATGGTATTGAGGATCTATCCTCCGCCGGATGAGGTGGTTGAGTATGTTTTCCGGTACAAACAGGTGCCGGATACGATGGCAAATGACACGGCACGAACGTTGATACCGGACAAACACGAACGATGTCTGGTTCAGTTTGCAATGTTGAAATTGGCAAGGATTGTTCGTGAAGATCCTGACATCATAAATTCGCTGGAGATTGAATACCAGAGAGCCTATTTGAGGATGGTGAGAGATCAATCACGGAATGGCAGGATTCAGAGGCGGGCTGGTCGTCGATCGCTTAACATGGGGCTCTATCGTGGTCAGATTATTATGAATATCGAGGGTACGTGATGCTTCAGGTTTGGGAACAAACTGAATGGCATGGAATTGTTCGGAAAGGTCCGAATCGTAGGGATCCTTTTGCCTCGGTTTTTGAATGGAATACGGAACCCGGCCGGGATGAGTTGAGGAAGATTTCGGCAAGGGAGCCTTATCTTTCGAGCAAACTTCCGGCACCGGCAGTAGCGTTTTATGACCATGGCGTACACTACAGATTGATGGCTCCAGACGGTTCGGAACCGGACGCTAAACTTTACAATCAGAGTTTTAAGGCCGTTGTTTGTGCAAAAATTCCTCCATATGGTTTGACACTAAATGTATGGCCACATATTTTGGGCGGTCTTTCGAGAACGCCGGACAATCTTAGTTATTCCTATTCGTGGTTGATTGCAGGTGGATACTCTGGAGGCGATGAAACCAATATACTTGCCTATATTCGTACAGGGCCTACTGCTGTAGTTACTGTAAATGGACCCCAAACAACTGCTAATACTTGGTTTTGGGCTGAACTCGAAATGCATCCGGGTTCAGCCAAAATATCAGTATACCAAAACGGATCTGGAACGCCAAGTACTGATACAGACACTTGGACTGCAAGTGCTTATAGTGGTACCTTTGCTTTTGTTGTTGGCGGTAGATGGGAGGGAGGACAAAATGCTTTTGGCGCAGCAATTGCCTATGCGGCTATTTCTGGTATAGACGAAACATTTACGCCATGGGAGGTAAAATATAATCTTACCTCAACTGCCACATTTAAGAGTGTGTTTGTCCCAACGGATCCCCATGCAACGATACTTCCAGCCCGATATGATTCTGGGGCGACTGCTTGGGCATGGGTGCAGTTTCCACGTTTTGAAATGTTGGAATGCAGTTCTACTGCTATTTTCGCAGCGAGTGGAATCTATGCCCAAGCTGGTCAATCTTACGTAGCAGATCTTTCCGGGTTGCCTATTCTCAAAGACAGAACTGTTTTTATGTTTTATGGGGCATGGAAAGAT
>JAOZPL010000173.1:0-4086 GCA_029932795.1 Candidatus Zixiibacteriota bacterium
GACATCTGACGCATGAGTTTGATCCCTAGCTCTACTGGTGGTCTCGAATTCTAGTCTCGGCTCCCCTCCTTCCTCCGAAATCAACGGCAGAAGGGTTGCTGGCTCGCGTCTTATTGCAATGGTCCGCTTCGCACCTTTGCGCTGGTGCGCCTTGCCTTTAGCTGACTTCTGTTTTTTTGACTTCTTCTTGGGCATCAGAATGTACGCCCACTAGCTCACAAAACGTTTGCATTTGTGCCTCGTTGTTGGCGAAGTACCGTGCAATTAGCGACGACAGCGTCTTCCTATCAGTGTGGGCAATATCCTCCTTCTTGGTGTCAAGATCCATGCAAAAAGCGACATCGGGCAACTCGTTTTCATCAAAATCTGGCACAAACTGAAGCATTTGCTGCTTTTCCATTGGCCCCATATGAACCTTGAAGTCAAACTGGTTCCCAGTCAATTCCAATATAATCCCGGCGTTATCTATATCGGCACCGATACTAGCTTCCAGATTTTGCCAATCACGTAACAGAGCGTTATTGAACGATTCCCTCAATTTCGGGAAGATCATATCTGTAGTAATCAAGTATTGGCAACGTACACCAATGCGTCTTACAGGAGGCATCGAAAACTTGTCCAAATCGTACAAGATTTCCATGTACTTTTCAGACAGCTCAGGCAACCCCGGATCAAGGTCCTTGCCGACGACAAGACCTCCGAGACGTTGGTAAGACAGAAATACGGCGGTTTTAGAGGGCTTGTCGATAACCGTGAGCTCAGTAGCGTCGATTTTCCAGTCCCTGAAGTTCAACTTCGCGGCTATGTCTTTTGTCCACAATCCTCTGAAATCCATCAGAGTTGGGTTCTCCTTAAAACGGATCTCAAAAACCTGTTTGGACAATACCTTCATAACATACACTCCTGCGATCAGTCAGCATGAATCGGGTTCTTTACCAAACGGTGTGGTAACACACATATCACCGCTGCACCCAGTATAAGCTGCAAACCCAGAGCTTAGCAAGCCCAGTTCTGCGTTTTTATTAACCAAATCACACCCCCAGCTTCTTCAATATCTCCGGGATGTCTTTGAAGGTCTTGCAGGGATGGGCACCGGAATCCGCCAGCATGTCCAGTTTTTCTTTGGCGGTGCCCATCTTCCCCTCGACAATCGCCCCGGCGTGGCCCATCCGCTTGCCGGGTGGTGCGAAAATGCCGCCGATTATCGCCAGCACCGGTGTTTTCATTTTGGGGATTATCTCGGTTGCCTTCTCCTCGTACACGCCGCCGATCTCACCGCAGAGCACGACCGCCTTTGTTTTGTCGTCCTCCTCAAACATCCAGAGGATTTCGTTGAAGGTCGAGCCGAGCACCGGATCGCCGCCCAACCCGACACAGGTGGACTCGCCGTAACCCGTACGTGAGAGCGTGTCGGCGACATAATAGGTGATCGAACCGGAACGCGAGACCGTCCCGACCCGTCCGGGCGCAAACGCGATATCCGGCATGATACCGAGGTTGGCCTCACCGGGAGTGATGATGCCGGCGGTGTTGCCTCCGATGACGGCCGCCTTATATTTGACCGCTTCCTCGCGAACTCGCAGCATGTCATGAATCGGAATATGCTCCGGCACCACGACCAGGAACTTGATTCCGGCCCGGACGGCTTCGATGGCCGCTTCTTTCACCGCCGCCGCCGGAAGGAAGACAACAGAAACATCAGCGCCGGTATGTTCAATGCACTCGGCCACTGTATCAAACACCGGCCTGTCACAGACCGCCTGCCCCCCTTTGCCGGGCGTCACGCCGCCAACAATGTTGGTACCGTAATCGAGCATCCGCTCCGTATGAAATTTCCCCGCGCCTCCGGTGATCCCCTGCACCATCACCTTGCTGTTTTTATCAACCAGTATAGCCATTACTTCACCCCCTGCTGCCTGGCGAGTTCAACCGCCCGTTTGGAGATTTCTTCGATAGGGGTCTCAATGCCGTGGAACTCGACCTTTTCCATTAGCGATGGGTCTTCTTTCTTGGCTTCCTCGAACAACCGTACGCCTTCCCGCCACATGTTGCCGGTCATGCGCATAACCATCGGCTTGGACAGCCCGTGTTCTTTGAGAAACATGATCACCCCCTTGGCGAAATCATCGCACCGGCTGATACCGCCGAACCGCGCGCCGAAGATCGTCTTGACATTCGGATTCTCATCGAGAAGCACGAGCATCTTGGCGATTCTCTCCGGCGAAGGCCCCCCACCCGAGTCCATGAAATTGGCCGGCTTGCCACCGTAATAGTGAATGAAATCATTCCCCATGATGCCGAATCCAGCCCCACCGGGGAACATCCCGATATCGCCGTCAAGATCAAGGTATGGAATCCCCCACTCGGTGGCCCGCTTTTCACGCTCGGTCATCTCCCCTTCCTCGTGGCGTTTCTCGATACCCATCTCCTTGAGATCGGCATGACGAAATACAGCGTCATCGTCGAGCGAAACCCGGCTGTCAGCCGCTATCAATTCATCGCCAGCGGTGAGCACGAGCGGATTGATCTCCACCAGCTTGGCATCGTACACCTTGAACATTTTATAGAGATTGACGATTATCCCGGCTGCCTTTCTCAAAAGTGCGCCCGGAACGCCGATTTTCTTGGCGATGTCGACAGCGTCAAACGTAAACAATTCATCTTCAACAGAGAATGACTTCCGGACGATCTTCTCCGGATGCTTCTCGGCGGTTTCTTCGATATCCACGCCGCCTTCGCCGGACGCAATCAGGACCAGCTTGTAGTTGGCGCGGTCAATCGTGACGCCGACGTAAAACTCTTGTTTGATGTCCAGTTTCGGTTCAATCAGAACCCGCTCGACCGGAAAGCCCTTGATTTTCAATTTGAACAACTGTTCCGCGTGCGTTTTCGCCTCGTTGGGACCATCGGCCAACTTAACCCCGCCTGCTTTCCCGCGTCCTCCGGTCAGCACCTGTGCTTTGAGCGCCACCGCGTGTTTCAGAGAAGCTACGGTATTGTAAGCCTCGGCGGGGGAACTGACCAGGTGTCCTTCAGGCACCGGGATGTTGGACTTCCTGAAGAGCTGTTTACCTTCAAATTCGTAGAGTCGCATGTCTCCATTTCCTGTCAATCAGAATTGTGGAATTGTGCCGCCAGCGCGGCAATTGTTGCGGTCAATGTAGCCGTTGGGAACCGGTTGTCAATCGGAATCGGGTAATCAGGTTTTCTGTAGTTGGCGTTTAGCCGCTGTCAGCCTGCGGAGGGAGTTACTTCTGAATCTCTTCTGATGAATCCGTCCCGCCAATCCCAAGGTCCAGCTTGAACTCCACCCCGCCGTTGTGAAAATCAATCCGGCGGCGTGGATGATTAGCCTTCTTCGGATTAATACACTGTTCCGGAGTACCCTGGCCGGTGGGAAAGAACTCTCCCTCCGGTAGTTCAATTTCATAGCCGTCAATAACGCTGGCTGATACGAGCAACATCTGTCCGGAGGCGTCAGACAGGACGTTATCACGACAGCCTTCCCAGTAGAAAAAAATCGGCGCCGCATGATCCGGCACCTCAGGGATATTTTCATTGGACAGAACCAGCTTCACCAGGGAAGCGGGGCGGTCAAAACCGTAGCAGCGGGGCTGGGTGGTGTCAACCGACATTTTAGCCAGACCGGTTGCCTGCCAGAGCTGTCGTGGTTGGATATCACCCTCACCGGCACGGGGCGGTGTCGTCCGAAAATACTCCCATTTGCAGGAATCCGGAATCTCTCCCGGCAGGACCTTAATAATATCGAAATAACGACTTTCATAACCGAACTTCAGATCAAAGCCACCAATCTCCATACCGGATGACTCCAGTATTATCAGAAGCGTGTCGTTCAGTCGCATGTCATCCACGGTAACGTGTTCGATTCGAATCACCAGGCGTGGTTCCGACTGTGACACAACGGTCGAAGAATCCGCCGGGTTTGCCGTCTCCTGTGCCGAGATCAAGCAGGCCAAGCAGACAAAGATGAAGAGGGTGAAGGCGCAGGCTAAACGTTTCATGAATATATGGTCAATCAGGTATTGGCGATGAAAAAAGCCCGCCGTGACGGCGGGCTTGTCAAAG
>JAOZPL010000173.1:4096-4854 GCA_029932795.1 Candidatus Zixiibacteriota bacterium
TATTTCTCAGCTTTCCTAGCCTTCTCAGCGGCCTTCACTACCTTGAAGTGGTACGGACCTTTCCATTCCGGCTTCTCGCCCGAACCGAATTTCCAGTACCCGGCCGGCTCCCAGAAAGTTGAGTCGACAGTGAGCGTACCGGTTTCCGGGATAATCATTTCAAACGATAGGCATTTCATTTCCTTGTGGGGATTATAGCGCTGCTTGGCCACCGCACCTCCGAAACCGATTATGTCCGGAAGTTTACCGTCCCAGTCTATTTCGGGTGTCATCACCCCGGTAACGTCAAAGATCGATTTGTCCTCCCAGCCGTTGTAACCCTTCACATCGCCGTTCTTGTTGAGACCTTTGCCGCTGTCGGTGACATGGATCACATTCTTGATATCTTTCGACCAGACTTTAAAACCGGCCGTGAACCCGCGCCTTACTTTGTCGTTGGTCCAGTAAACATCGATCATGACCTTCTCCCCGGCCTTGATCGTGCTGTCGTTAATCGCACCCGGCCCGGACAGCTTAAGGCTGACCGACGCCGCCATCGACGAACCGGCAACCATTAATAGCACCAGCAGAGCAGCCAACAGAATACCCGTTTTTGACATGATTCTCTCCCGCTTATGTTATACTTGATATCTCTCTCTGTCCATATCCTCAGAATCGGTCAAACATACCAAATGCCCAATATCTTGTCAAATGCATTATCGGCAAATATCCTGCCTTGCCGGAGCCAGCCAATCCTTTGCGGCGCCGCCCGTGCAAGA
>JAOZPL010000174.1:0-4503 GCA_029932795.1 Candidatus Zixiibacteriota bacterium
AAGCAGGATCGACTTGCCTACACCCGACCCGGAAAAGACACCCATCCGTTGCCCTTTACCGACCATGGCCATTGTATCAATCGCCTTGATGCCGGTGCGAATCGGTTCTGTTATCCTTTTTCGCTGAAGGACCGGAATCGGACGGGTTACCACCGGTCGGGTAGTACCCGACACAATCGGTCCTTTACCGTCAATAGGCTGTCCAAAAGCGCCGAGAATACGACCAATCAATTCCTGTCCAACCGGTATGCGGAGTTGTTCAGAAGTTGAGGTTACAATCGCCCCCGGCGTGATTCCGGCAATCGAGCCAAGCGGCATCAGAAAAATACGGTCGTCGCGAAAACCAACCACCTCAGCGCGCACTCGGGAGCCGTCGTCACGGTTCTCAATACGGCAGAGGCGTCCAATCGAGACTGCCGGTCCAACCGATTCAATAACAAGCCCAACAACCTGAGTTACTTTGCCGAATTGCTTAATTGTAGAAACCCGCTGAATCCTGTCGGCGTACATCTCATAGGCCAGATAGCTCACTCTTCATCCTCGCAGGAAAGCAATGTCTCCTCGATGACCTCGAATTGAGGTTCAAGGCGAGCGTCGATGTCGCCGGTCGGGGTTTCGATAAAGCAACCGCCGTAGCGGACGCGCGGGTCACTTTCAAATGTAAGCTCTTTGATGGCCGTCGAACCGCTCAGGAAACGGTTGGTCTGCTGCTCTACAATGGGGAGATAATCCGGATTCACTTTTATTTTCAATCGGGAGCGATCAACCAGTTGAGCAATGATCCGCTCGATCATCGTAACAGTTGCCTCGCGATCGACATCAACTGCCTCGAAAGTCACCTTTTTGGCGATTTGGATCACCAACTCCAGAACCTTCCGCTTGGCCTCCTGCAGAAGAGATTCCCGTTGATTGACGGCATCCTTGATA
The DNA here is from genome assembly GCA_029932795.1 of Candidatus Zixiibacteriota bacterium. Lineage (GTDB taxonomy): Bacteria > Zixibacteria > MSB-5A5 > GN15 > FEB-12 > JAOZPL01. The sequence goes on from JAOZPL010000174.1 coordinate 928, forward strand.
GCCGCCTCAAACTGGTGAAGGACTTGATGCGCATCTTTGAGACCTTCATCCAGACCTTCCCGATAACCCTGTTTATATCCGGCTTCTCGGGCTTTTTCAGTTTCCTGATTCAGGATGGCTTTGAATTTCCCGACTTCCTGTATCGGAATCAGCTTGGCCCCGTCGGGAGCCGTGACAAACTCAACGGGAGGGAAAACATGGCGCAGAGTTCTCTCGGCCTCGATTTCAAGCTGGGTTTCCTCGTGCCTTTCGCCGATAAAGATCGCCGGGCCCTCCCGAGTATGTCGGATAATACTAGACAATCATATCCTCTTTGCCGCCGCGACCAGCGATGATGATCTGGCCTTCCTCTTCAAGATGACGTACCGCCTCGACAATGCGGCCCTGAGCCGCCTCAACGTCAGAGAGACGTGTCGGCCCCATGAATTCCATTTCTTCCTGAATCATGGTCGCCACGCGCTCGGAGACATTGCTGAATATCTTGTTTTTAACCTCGTCGCTGGCGGCCTTGAGCGCAATCGACAAATCCTTGGTCTCTATCTCTTTGAGTAGACGCTGGATAGAACGATCATCAAGAAGAATCAGATCGTCAAAGATGAACATCATATTTTTGATTTCAGCGGCCAGGTCCGGGTCCTCGGCCTCCAGCGACTGCAATATGTTTTTCTCCGCCGTGGAATCGATCAGGTTGAGTATCTCGGCAATCGTTTTGGCACCGCCGGATACCGAGAGGTCACGGCCGGAGGAAGCCCCGAAGTGACTCTCAAGGGTAGCCTCGATCTCCTTGAGTATCTCCGGCGAGATTTTCTCCATCATGGCAATTCTCAGGGAGACTTCCGCCTGAAGCTCCGGCGCCAACTCCGACAGCACCGCGGCTGCTTGATTTGGGCTGAGCTGGGTCAAAATCAGCGCCGTTGTTTGTGGGTGTTCATTCTGGAAGAAACCGGAAAGCTGCTTGGCGTCAATATCCCTCAACAGAGAGAAGCCTTTGGCCTGGAAAGAAGACTCCAGCCGATGCAGGATTTCCCTGGCTTTGGCTTTACCCAGTGCTTTTTCCAGAATCTGGGAGGCATAATCAACACCACCCTGCGAAATATACTGTCGGGCAATGAAAATCTGGTGACATTCATCTATCACCTTTTCTTCGATCTTAGGAGGAACGTCACGCAGGTTGGCGATCTCGACTGTTATTTTCTCCAGTTCCTGCTCGTTGAGTCCTTTGAGGACCAGGGCAGACACCTCGGGGCCAAAGGCAACCAGGGCCACAGCGGCCCTCTGTTGCGGTGTCATCTCTTCGTATTCCATAGCCAGCCTACTCGATCATCATGGTTTTGATCACTTTTGCGATCTCGTCCGGCCGTTCCTTGGCCGTGGCCTGCATCTGGTCGATCAGACGGGGTTCACGCTGCTCCCTCTGGATAGGCTCCGCTCCCTGTTCTTGCTCTGCGATCGGTTGCACCTGAGAAGAAGAAACGGCAAGTGGCCCATGCGCCGGGGCGAGCTTGCCCAGTGCGGCAAAGAGCGCCTTTGATTTTTTCTTCAGATAGAAAAAGGCTAAAACAGCCAGCAGCACAAGGCCGACTTTTCGCGCAATATCCATATAGAATTCACGCACATACATGGCATCAAGTGCTTCTCGTTCCTTCTCTAAGTTCCGCCGGTCAAACGGGAGATTGACAAGTTCCAGTTGATCGTTTCTCTGTGGATCGAAACCTACCGCGTTCTGGACAATCGCGGCCAGCCGATCGAGCTCTTCCTGTGCCCGCGGCTGGTAAACCATCTCGATGTCACCGGCGTCATTTTCCATTTCCTCATAAGTGCCGTCCACCATAACGGCAACCGATAACCGGTCAATCAAGCCAACAGCATTTATCATGTGCTCCACCGTTCGGTTGAGCTCATAGTTGGTAATGACAGATTCTGTGCTGCCTTCCTCGCTGCTCTCTGTTGCTTCAGGCTCCTTGTCACTGCTGGTGCTTCTTGTTGTAGTGCGCTCCTCGCTTCGAATCGATGGCAAGTCGGGGTCATAAGATTCGGTTGTGCGCTCAAGCTGCTGGAAATTCAGATCAGCGGTTACACGGACAATGGCTTCGGAGGGACCAAGCACACCATCCAGCATCGACTGGGCCTTGTGTTCCAGATACTGCTCAACATTTTTCCGCACCTCAAGCTGCGAACTGGACAGTCCGGCCAGTTGGTCGGACTCCTGTCCGGAGGAGAGCAGGTTGCCATCGTAGTCAAGTATAGCGATATTACCGGTTTTGAGTCCCTCAACGGACGAAGCCACCAGATGTGCAATACCGTTGATCTGACGTTTGGACAATCCGTCTCTTCCGGCCAGCTTCAGCAGTACCGAGGCGGTTGCCTCTTTACGATCTTCTTTGAACAAACGCTCCTTGGGCAGCACGATATGTACTCGTGCCGCCTGCACCTCGTGCAGTTGTACAATCGTCCGCGTCAGCTCACCTTCGAGAGCCCGACGGAAATTGAGATTCTGCAGGAAGTCAGTCATCCCCAGATTGTTTTTGTCAAATATGGAATAACCGACACTCCCAGCCCGCGGTACGCCCTCTGATGCAAGTGATATCCGGGTCCTGTATACCTGGCCGGAGGGAATGTCAATAGAGGTCCCGTTATCGGACAGCCGGTACGGGATCTTCTGGTCATCGAGATGGGCAATAACTTCGCCCGCGTCACCTGGCTCAAGGTTTGAGTAAAGGCGTGAGTAGCTGATATCTTTAACCCAGCCGACGACAAAAACGGCACCAACAATGGTACCGAACACGATGCCTAAGAGCATCATCACCTGGCCGGGGGTCATGCGACCAACGTACCGCGTCAGGTTCTTGAACAACTCCTTGATGAAGTCCATAACAATTCCTATTTATTCCCCACTCCAGCCATCCATAGCCGGAATTATTCTGCACCGAGCCTACATCGGCATTCGCATCAACTCATTGTAAGCGGTGATTAGCTTATTCCGGATTTCCAGCAGGAGATCCGTCGCCACACCGGCCTCTTCAGCCTTGATCATCACCTGGTGCAACTCGACCGGTTCGCCTGCCATAAGCGCCCCCTGCGCCTGTGCCGCCTGCTGATGCATATCGTTGACCGACTCCAGCAGGTTGGACAACAGCTCTGCGAACTGGTTCTCTTTTGTTGTGGGTGATGTTTGCTCACCAGACTGTTTTCCCTGCACCTGCTCAATCAGGCCGGGGACCAGACGATTTACACCTGTCAGCGTACCTGACATGCTCACACCTTGATATCGATCAGACCACCGACCGATCCCTTTTCCTCGGCCGCAGCCTTCGAAATCCGGTATGTCGGCCCGAAACGGTTGCTGTCCTTGAACCGATTGAACAGAAGCTCTAGCGCCTGTCGTTCTTCAGGAGTAAGAAACTCGGCATAAGTGCCGCCGGGCACTCTTACAGCCAGCTTGGATGGTTGCTCCTGCGGCTGGACAGTGACAGTCTTCGCCGCTGACTTCTTAGGATCCCTCTGCGGCTGGATAGTGTTTAGTTGCTGCTGCCCGGTGAGTTGCCGGTACGATTGTATAGCAGCGGGGTTAATCTT
>JAOZPL010000174.1:4513-4844 GCA_029932795.1 Candidatus Zixiibacteriota bacterium
TTTCTTAGCCGCGGAGATAGCTGCAGCATTTGCCTCGTATGCCCTCGACGCTGCCATCATGTCAACCATTTCCTCGATGACATCAACGTCGGGCATCCTGACATATCCGTCTTCATCAGCGTTGGGATGAGTCGGATCGTACACCAACTTGAAGTGAGATTCCGGGTCTTGTATTTCCCTGGCTTTGACGGTTGACATTTCGATCTTGCTGCCGACTCGTTGTGCATGCCCCCTCCGATGTCCCGGATGAGTATTGACCAGGTCTGTTTCTGCTTTCTTGAGCACACTGTTAAACGAGGCCGGTTGTTTTTCCTCGCTGATCACGACCCTT
>JAOZPL010000175.1 GCA_029932795.1 Candidatus Zixiibacteriota bacterium
TCCACTTCCGGCGGACTGTCAAGAATCCTGTCCACCACTGGTCGGCTCACTGGTGTGCTTGACTCCGTTTTGGCCTATCCCAATCCGTTTGTGATAAACTCCCCTGATGATCGTTTGCAGTTCAATTATATGAGCCGGTATACGGTTCGGATATTCAATGTCGCAGGTGAGGCAGTTTGGGAAGTGGATGAGCTGTCCGACAGGTCTTGGAACGGCTGCAACCAGAGCGGCCAACCGGTAGCTTCCGGAGTCTATTTCTTCCTGCTTGAGGATGCCGATGGGAATGTGGCCAGAGGAAAATTCCTGTTGGTCCGCAATCAATGAAGACTGTTCGCTGTACGCTATCGCAATTACCATCCGGGATCATTGATCGCTTGAACAAGGCCATGTTTTTCTCCTCGGTAGGTTTTGCGCAGTTATGGAAAACTCTTGGCGGTCGAGAAGTATACTGGCTCACTAAGGAGAACAATCAGGTGCTGGCGGTTTTGCCGGGGGTTGAGTTCGGAAGGAAACCACTGAAGCGGTTTCAGGCCATGCCGGCCGGTTGTTATGCGGAACTGATCACTGTCAGGGAGTCGCTGGTGGATAGACGGCAGATTGCCCTTTCCACGGTGCGGGCGCTTAAGGCGGAAAAGTACCTCAAACTGTACCTTACAGATTACCATTCACACTTCGCAGGAATGACTGGTTTTAGCGTCACAGAGAGTGAGACAATTCTGGTCGATATCACGTCGGAGGACTGGCAGCCACCGGATAAGAAGATTCAATCAGAGATACGGAAAGCCGAGAGGGAAGGGGTCATTGTTCAACGGTTTGACGCCGGCAGACATTTCGATGGCTTTCTTTCACTGGTGCGGAAGACGGAGCAGCGGCACGGTCGCCGGGTATTCTATCGAGAGTCCTTTTACCGGGCGCTGGCAGCTCTGGCCGAGAAGGATGAGCACGTGCGCTGGCTCTATACGGAATACGACGGCCAACCGGCAGCATCACATATCAACTTCATCCTTGGCGATACCGTTTTGAACTGGCAGGTATATTCTGACAGAGCTTATTCCTTTCTCAAGCCGAACCAGTACCTGCTTTATTCGGTGGCACGAGAAACGGCGCCGATGGGAGTACGCTTTCTGAGTCTGGGCTCTTCTCCAGAGGAGGCGGACAGCCTGTTGGCGTACAAACGGAAATGGGGTGGCTGCGAGTATTCGTATCGACATTATTACCTGGAGTCGAAGTTGGCCGGTCTGCTATGAATAACGAAGGTCTCAGAGTGCTGGTGCTGGCGGACAGCCGTGCCTTTCATACGGAACGGTACGTGTGCGAACTGCGTCATCAGGGATGTCATGTCCTGACGGCATCGTTTGAACGCGGCACCATGCATCACTATCATCTCAAGCACCGTGGTTTCGTGCGGCAATTGGACTATAAACTTGGCAGGCCGGAGATTCGAACATTGGTCAAGCGTTATCGGCCTGACGTTATAAATCCGCATTTTGTTTCCGGTTATGGATTTGCGGCAGCTCTGGCCGGCGTGCGAAAATACGCTCCGCTTTTTATTCACCTGTGGGGTTCCGATATTCTGCTGGTACCGCACAAATCGTGGTTGCACAGGTTCAAAGTGGCGTATGCGTTGAGAAGCGCCGATTTCGTTTGCGCGGATTCGACATACTTGCTGGAGGCAGCGCGCGGTATCAAGAACTTCTCCTGTGGGACCGCCGTTATTCCGTGGGGACTGGAAGAGAAGTATCTGGATTTACATAAAAAGGATTTCGTTCCGAAAACACCCCTGAGAGTACTTGTCCCTCGTTCGCACGAGGAAGTGTATGACAATCTGTTTATCGTGCATGCGCTGGCGCCGCTTATAGTGGCAGACAAGATTCGGCTGACATTCCCTGACTTCGGTACCCGTCGGAAACAGTTTTCCGAGGAGGCTCTGGATATCGTTGGAGACCGCTTGCACTATTACAGCAGGCTTCCGCGCCCGGATTTCATGAAGCTGATGGCGGAGCACGATGTCTATCTCTCCAACGCCATCTCCGATTCGTCCCCGGCGTCACTGATAGAAGCGATGGGTCTGGGGTTGGTCCCGGTAGTGGCTGATATCCCCGGTGTGCGTGAGTGGCTGGGTCCGGAGAACGGCTTTCGCTACCGGCGGGGTGCCAAGGAGGAGCTGGCACAGGTGATAGACGGCATGCACGTTTCCCATGAGACCCTCAGGCAAATGCGACGTAAAAACCTCGAGCTTGTCAGAGAGCGGGGATTGTTTGAAAAAAACATGGCGAAGACGATCGGTATCATGCGTAGCCTGGCATGGCAGAGGGGGCGATGAGGCGGAAAGTACTCCTCATCTGTTACTATTTTCCCCCGTTGGGTCTTGGGGGAGTGGGACGGCCTTTGAACCTGTTTAAGAAGCTGCCTTTGTCCGGATGGGACTGCGATATTCTAACGGTCAAACCAGTCGTGTATCGGGCTTATGAGCCGGAACTTCTGAAGGGTCTGGATACCAGCAGAATCTATCGCTCCGGATCACGTGATCCGCAACGGCTGTTGTACCTGCTTGGGATACGTCGGGTGGGAGCCGGAACACTCAGCAGTGCACGCCGACTCTCGGGACGTTTCTTCCCGGACAATAAGGTTGGCTGGGTGAAACCGGCTATTCGACTTGCACGCAAATTGGCAAGAAAAAACCAGTACCATTCTATCGTATCCACTTCGCCGCCGATCTCCGCGCATCTTATCGCCCGGCAGCTTGCGCACGAGTTCCGAATCCCGTGGGTGGCGGACTTCAGGGACTTGTGGACGTCGTACCGGATTGAGGATACTTATGGAAGTGATATCCTCGTGGAGAAGGGCCGGGAGTTGCTGAAGGCTTTTGTGGAGCAAGCGTCGGCACTGACGGTTGTCAATCGTAGTATCGCTGATTATGTGGGCTGCGGTGAATTGATTCCCAACGGGTATGATTCGGATTATGCTGCTCTCTGGAAGACACCGGTGGATCAAGATTGTTTTGTCATCGGCCTGCTGGGCTCGTTCAGCCGGGAGGTGCCGGTGGCGCCGCTGGTTGACACGCTGGCCGCTTTGAGAACGAAAAATCCCTCGCTGTTTGAGAGAATCAGGCTACTGCAGGTGGGGCAGATAGATCCGCAATGGTTTATCGGAGAGATTGAGAAGTGTCAGTTGCGGGAACGTTGTGAGATGAAATCTCTGCAGAGTCGCAGTGAAACGGTGCGATTGCTCTCAGCGGCTTCCCTGTTTTATATAGCCTCTCCCGGTGAAGAAAAGGGCATAATCCCGGGTCGGTTGTTTGACCTGCTGGCCTCCGGTCGTCCCATTCTCGCTCATGCGTCGGGAGACAGCGAAGTCGGGCGGCTGATTCGGCAGACTGCCAGCGGCTTCTGCTTTCAGCATGAGAATCTTGCCCAAGCTGCCGATTACGTGGCGAGAAAGGTAACTGCTTTTACAGATGGTTCGCTCCGTATTGAACCGCGGCCGGACTATGCACGGCTGTATTCGTCGGATGAACTGGCAAGGCGGTTCGCCGAAATCATGGACAACCTTTTATGAACGCCGGACCGGAAATATCGGCCATCGTCATAAGCTATAACGGCATGAGGTTTCTGCCAGACTGTCTGAGCACACTTACCGCTGACCTTGCAGACCTCTCTTATGAAATCATAGTCGTGGACAACGGCTCCACTGATGGGTCTGCGGGGTATGTGCGTGAGCACTATCCGCAGATAGTTCTCCAGGAGAACGAGAGAAATCTGGGTTTTGCTGCCGCCGTGAATATGGGACTGCAACGAGCACGAGGTCGATACCTGTATATTCTAAATCAGGATCTGCGCTTTCCGAAGGGCACGGCGCGGAGTCTTCTGGAACGAATGCAAGGTGATGGTACAATCGGGCTTATCGGGCCGGCTTATCGCGATTTTGATGGTCACCTTCAGCCGTCAGCACGGGCGCTGCCGACATATCGTCATGTTCTGTATAAGGCACTGTTTCTGGACAGGCTATTTCCCCGAAACCGGGAGTTCTCCTCGTGGAAAATGGGTTGGTTTGATCATCGTTCGGAGATGTTCCTCGAGCAGCCGATGGGGGCGGCGATGCTGATCCCGCACGAAGTGGTGGCGAAGGTCGGCCTGATGGATGAGCGTTTTCCATTACTGATGAATGATGTTGATTACTGCCGACGCATCGCCGATGCCGGATACCGGTTGCTGTATTTTCCGGATGCAGTGGTAGAGCACTATGTTGGAGCTTCAACCGGCGCCCGGCCGTACCGGACAATCGTAACATCACATCTTGCCCTGTACCGGTATCTTCGCAAGTATGCCCGGGGCCGGGAATATCCGCTGTTATGGCTCTGTGGAGTCCTTCTGGCGCTGGGTTTGATTCCACGGCTAATCGCCAGGTTCATCAGGGATTAGTCCGTCTCATCAGAATCCATCTTTACATTTCGCTGAACGGTCCTGTCGCTGAGCATCAGGAATAATAAACTTGCCCGAGTCTATATGAACTCGGCATCGGCAAAATGATCCAGACTGTCTCCCGAGCAGCAGTAATCCTCTATCATTGACGTCAGCGTGAACAAGTTGTCTAGCGCTTCGCGGGTAAGCCTCTCCGGACGCTCACACACTTGTTTCAACCCCGGAGGGGAGAGATAATCACTGATAGGCGGGCAATGCTTAACTTGCCACTGAAGGCATTGGACTACTGTTGAAATAGCTGAATATGAGGGCGGCTTCTGAAGGAAGCGTTTCAACATTCTCAATAATCGCGGATAGCTCGCTACCCGGGAGATAATGGCCGTCCGGCGCAGGTAGGCAGGTGATGATATTGGCATACC